>NZ_BAAGYK010000120.1:0-162416 GCF_054779355.1 Azotobacter armeniacus | reverse complement strand
CGCGAGTTTCTCAAGCGCCTGCTGATCGGTGCCGAGCAGCCGGTCTTCGTGATCGTCGATGGCCATCCGGTGCACAAGGCCCGGCTGGTCAGGGCGTTCGTCGAGGAACAAGCGGGGCGCCTGAAACTCTTCTATCTGCCGCCGTACTCGCCACAGCTGAACCCGGACGAGCAGGTCTGGGGGCACGTCAAGCGCAGTGTGTCCAGGCGTCTTGTGCAGAACCGGGAGGAGATGAAGAGGTTGGCCCTGGGCGCGCTGCGCAGAATCCAGAAGTTGCCGGCGTTGGTGAAATCGTTTTTCCGCCACCCGGACTGCCAATATACAGCAGCATGACATTACTTTTTAAAAGATTAGTAACAACTGGTGCGAAAACCAGATCCGCCCGTGGGCCCTCGGCCGCTCGAACTGGCTGTTCGCCGGCTCACTGCGCAGCGGCAAGCGTGCAGCCGCCCTGATGACACTGATCCAGTCGGCACGCCTGAACGGGCATGACCCCTATGCCTATCTGAAAGATGTGCTGACGCGGTTGCTGACGCAAAAGGCCAGCGAGATCAGCGAGCTGCTGCCGCACAACTGGAAGCCGTCCGGCAAGGCGTGATCACCGGGCGCTTACCCCATGATGACAAGGTCTCGAACATGAAGAAGTCGCCGAATTCTCCATCATGAGCGCTATTTGTGGATAAGTTCTTAACAGACTAAAGCCCCCAGCTCTGCCGGGGGGATACAGGTGGAGGGCCTGGAGTGGGGCGAGGGCTACCGCTACCGCCCGCTCGGTCGCCAGGCGCTGGCCACGATCATCGAAGGCCGCCTGGCGGAGGCGGTGGATTGCTGGCTTGATGCCCTCGGCGTTGACACGCAGCCGGACCGGCGCAACGGCCATTACCGGCGGCATCTCTTGACCGAGCTGGGCGCCATCGAGCTCGCCGTGCCGCGCACCCGGCGCTACTGCCCGAGCGAGGTGCTGCACGCCTATGGCCGGCGCTCGGCCGAGATTGACCGCGCCATCCTGGCCGGCTTCGTGCTCGGGCTCTCGACCCGCAAGCTCGGCGAGGTTCTGTTGGTGCTCTTGGGCCGGCCGGTCAGCGCCAGCACGCTGAGCGCGGTCGCCAAGACCCTGGACGGCGCCGTCGCCGCCTTTCATGCCCGATCGCTCAAGACCCACTACCGAGTGGGAAACCTTCCTCACCGATCTCTTCCGCCGCGGGCTCTACGGCGAGGGCCTCGAGATGATCTGCGTCGACGGCGGCGCCGGCCTGCTGGCCGCTCTGCCGGTGGTCTATCCCGGCCTCCCCGTGCAGCGCTGCTGGGCGCACAAGATCCGCAATGTCCTCGATAAGGCCAGGGCAGCCGATCGGGCCGCGGCTAAGGCCGATCTCCACGCCGTCATGAATGCCAGGACCCTGCCCCAGGCCCGCTCCGTTGCCCGCCGCTTCGCCGATCGATGGCAGGGCGCCTACCCCAAGGCGGTCGCCTGCCTGCGCAATGACCTTGACGAGCTGCTCACCTGCTTCCGCTACAAGCCCCTTGAGGAGCGAAAGGCCGTGCGAACCACCAACGCCATCGAGCGCCGCTTTCGCGAGGTGCGACGCCGCACCAGGCCCATGGGTGTCTTCCAGGACCGCACCTCAATGGACCGCATCCTCTTTGCCGTCTTCACTTACGAAAACAAAATGCAGGGAATCTCTGCCCCTTTCCCCTGACACATAACAATTGACGTTACCGTGAACTCGGTTGCTCCAGGAGCGATCAGGACAGAGATTAACCGCGAAGCCTGGCAGACGCCGGAGGCTGAGGCCGAGCTAGCTTCTTCCATTATGGTCGCATCGGCGCGGTCGACGACGTGACCAGGGCCGCCGCGTGGCTTGCCCACGACGAGGCAGACTACATCACCGGCACGACACTGTACGTCGACGGCGACATGATGCTGTATCCGGCGTTCCCTGGGAAAGGATGAGGAAACTAAAACTATGGGCGCGAGCGAGTCTGAACAGCGGAGTGACGGCCGCTATACCCCTATCCGCGATTACGCCGCGATCGGGGATTGCCACGGCGCGGCGCTCGTTTCGCTGGCCGGCGACGTGGACTGGTGTTGTCTTCGCCGGCTCGACGCCGACCCGGTGTTCTGCCGAATCCTCGACGCGGATCGTGGCGGCTTCCTCTCCGTCCGCCCGGTCGAACAATTCTCGGCGGCTCGAGCCTATCTCGAGGGGACGAACATCCTGCGGACGCGTTTCTCTACCCGCGAAGGCGCTATCACTGTAACGGACTTCATGCCGGTCGGCCGGCAGCCCTGGGCTGGGACCCATGATTACGTCAGTTTGCTCGCGCCCGGGTGGCTCATACGCATCATCGAGGGCGTGCAAGGCACCGTTCCGCTGGATATCCGCTATCGACCGTCCATCGCGTTCGCCGCCCGGCCGGTCGAACTTCAGAGCATGGCGGGTCGTCTGGCAACCGAGGATGGTCCCGCTCTCTACCACGACGGCCTACCGTTCAATGTCGATGAAGATGTTGCAAGTGCCACTGTTGACATGAAGGCGGGGGAGCACCATGTGCTGGTGCTCGCGCCCGCACCAACGAAATCGCATCCGATCGACCGGGTGGAGCGGCTCTTCGACGTAACACAGGCATTCTGGCGGGAATGGATCGGCTACTGCCGATACGACGGACCATACAAGGACGCCGTCCACCGGAGTACTCTGACGCTCAAGCTCCTCACCTATGCGCCGACAGGCGCGATCGTCGCCGCGCCGACGACCTCGCTTCCTGAGGAAATCGGCGGCCTCCGCAATTGGGACTACCGGTATTGCTGGCTGCGCGACGCGCCCTTCACGCTTTACGCCCTGGCAGCGCTCGGATATGGCGGCGAGGCGCGCTCCTTTAGCCAGTTTCTTCGCCGTGCTTGCGCGGAGACCTACCCGGACCTTCAGATCATGTACGGCATCGGCATCGGCATCGGCATCGGCATCGGCATCGGCATCGGCATCGGCATCGGCATCGGCATCGGCGTCGAGACCGAGCTTGTGGAACGGACGCTCGACCATCTAGAGGGCTACAGGGGCAGCGATCCTGTGCGAAAGGGCAACGGAGCCTACAAACAGCGCCAGATCGACGTATACGGGGAAGTTCTGGACTGGGCGCACCTCTTCCACACGTTAGGTGGCCGATTCGACCGGGACGCCCAGAAGCTGCTGGCAGCTCTGGCGGACTATGTGGCCGAGCACTGGCAGGACGCCGATCAGGGACTTTGGGAGGTGCGCGGGCCTCCGCGTCATCACGTCCATGGCAAGATGATGAGCTGGGTGGCGCTCGACCGCGCGATCCGGCTGTTGGGAGCGCGACCGCACTGGGAGGAGCAGCGGCGGCGCATCCTGGAGGACATCCGAACACGCGGCGTGTCCGCTTCGGGCGGCCATCTGCTCCAAGCCTACGATCATCCGGGAACGGATGCGGCCCTGCTCCTCGCGCCGGCCGTCGCCTTCCCCATCGATCGCAAGAATTTGGAAGCGACCGTCGCCGCGGTCGAGCGAGATCTGCGTCACGGCGACTTCGTGTACCGCTACAAGTGCAAGGACGGGCTCCAGGGCGGCGAAGGGGCCTTCCTGATTTGCAGCTTCTGGCTGGCCGACGCGTTCCTGCACCTCGGGCGCCATGCCGAGGCGAAGGCCCTCTTCGAGCGCCTCCTCGAGTGCGCCAACGACGTGGGCCTCTATGCCGAGGAGATCGATCCGGAGACGGGTGCGTTTCTCGGCAATTTCCCACAGGCCTTCACCCATCTTGCGCTCATCGGCACCGCCGCCCACCTCGATCTTTATGAGCGACGCGGACCCTCGGCTCTCCTGGGAGGCCATGCGGACCGCGCCCGCTTCGGCGTCGGCGCGACGCTTGGATGGCGCGCCATTTGGAGCGCGTTCAAGGCGACCCGGCGAGTGGGGCGGATCTTTCCGTCAAGGCGGTCGACACTCGCGGAGACCGCATTCGAGTAGCTGCTCGGAGCGAATGGCCGAAGCAGGGATCAGAGGAGCCCGGATGATGCCGGATTCCGGAAATCGCGCTTTCGCCGTCATTGGTCTCGGCCATATAGGCGGCAACCTTGCCCCTAGGCGCTGGAGAAAGGTTTCGGGGTCGTGCATGTGGGGACGCGAGACATTCCGGACGAGCTCATCTGAGCGGGCCTCAAGCGGGCGCATTCGATTGCCGAGGTCGCGCGCGAGCTGGTGCCGCCCCGCATTGCGTTCCTTTACGTTCCGGCCGGCAGGATCGTGGACACGGTGCTGCGAGCTCGTTCGGCAGTGGTCGCACATTGGAGCCTGCGGCGATGTCGGAGCAAAACCGCACTTCGAGACCACATGCGCGGCAGGAGCTGAGCAACGGACAGCCATGCTGGTGCAACGAGCACGGACATGTCTCTGGACCACGATTCATCGGGAGACGCCCAGACCGTTAATCACGGCGCGAGCCCGTGATTTGATAGCTCATGCAGCCATGTTGAACGGCTGAACGGTATTTTCGGAAAACAAAGCGAGAATCCCGACCAGTAGGTTCCGGTGGTTGCGTGCCCCCGCAACCACCGTTGTAGCCATCGGCCCCGACTGTGTACGCAGGGCGGGGCCGGTTGCTATGGGTTTCCCCTATAAAGCCGGACACCGCATCCCGTTAAGTTGATGCATCTGCCAGGCGCCTGAACTCCCGTGGCGAGCGTTATTTCAGGGCACTATGCGGATGCTGTTCGTTGCAATGCTCGAAGGCAATAGTCAGGTTGCGCAGCGCCGTCGCTCGATCATGGGCATGTGGGCGATGTAGTCGTGCTTCATCGTTTTCACGAAGCTCTCCGCAGTGAAACAGCTGGTTGGGGTTGATCTCGTTACGCCGGGCCACCACCGAGATACTCTGTCCCGGTTCCTGGCTCTCGCGCACCATGGCCAGTTTTTCCTCCTGGTCCATCGACAAACCAGCGAAAGCAGGTTGAAATCGATCTGTTCGACCAGCTGCCGCCGGTTCGTCGAAGCGGTGCTCTGGATACTTCGCAGCGGCGCTCAATGGCGGATGCTTCCTCGCTGCCTCGGCTCATGAAACAGTGTCTTCAAGCATTTTGCCCGCTGGTGCAGGTTCGGCATTTGCGACAAGCTTCAATCGGCACTCAGTTGTGCTGCCGATCTTCAGCATGTCTGCATCGATAGCTCGATTATCCGTGCCAAGGCCTGCGCGGCAGGAGCGGCCAACAGCACGGCATCAGCTGAAGCACTGGGGCGCTCGCAGGGTGGCTTTGGCAGCAAGCCCAATGCGCTGACCGATGCGCTGGGCTACCGATTCGTTTCATTTTGACGGGAAGCCAGGTGGCAGAGATTACCCAGGCGATCCCGCTCATGGAGGGGATCAGTACGTCGGCGCTACTGGCAGGCAAAGGCCATGACGCCAATCGGCTCCTGGCTTGGTTAGCGGCGTGCAAGATTCAAGCGGTGACTCCTCCCAGGTGCCACTGCGTCGAGCAACGCTCCTGCGATCGGCACCTGTACAAGGAGCGTCATGTTGTGGCGTGCCTGCTCAGCAAGCTGAAGCACTATCGTCGGATCGCTACACGCGCTGAGAAGAAAGCCAGTCATTTCAAGGCAATGCTGGCCTTCGCTGCTGTTCTGCTGTGGTTGCGCTGATACGTCAGAGCCTGGATCACCGTGGGGGCGAGCGAGACCTTCTCCTCCATGGAGGTCTCGTTTTCCTTGCGCTCCTCGGCGAGCGCGGGTTGGGCCACAGCCAGCAGGCTGAAAGGCTAGCTGAACTGGCGAGTGATGGTCTTCATTGATAGTTATGACTTCTATGGGTGATTGATTGGTTATGTATACAGTTTTTAGTTAATGATAATTGTTATTTTTTGAGTGATGTGCGTCAAGCGTTCCGTTTTGTATTTGTCGGATGGGATCGCAAATCGACCACTGGAGCGCCCCGCTAACGTCCACGTGCAAATCCGGGCAACATAGACCGTGACAAAAAAGACAGAGAGTCCAATCGTGAATACTGACACTGAAGCCTTCATCGTCGCGGCTACCGCCGAGGAGGCGGTGGACCGTCTCGCCGCCCTGCACCAGCGTGCCACCTCTGCCCTGCGCCAGGCGCTCAAGCGCTATCTGACCGAGCGGGTCGAGCCGGATGCCGCGCAGCGCAGCCTGTTCCGCTATCCCGAGCTGCGCCTGACCCACCAGCCACAGGGCCAGGTGCCCTTCACCGTCCGTGCCTACGCCAAAGTCCAGGCGCCGGGTGTCTACAGTGTCACCGTGACCCAGCCGCAGGCCTTCCGCCGCTACCTGCTCGATCAGCTGCGGCCGCTGATGAACGACTTCAACGTGCAGGTCGAGGTTGGCGTGGGCGTGCAGGACATTCCCTATCCCTATGTGGTGGAGCAGGGTGATGAGCTGGCCGGCTCGGGCGTCACCGCCGCCGAGCTGGCGCGGGTCTTCCCCAGCACCGACCTGGCCGCGGCTTCCGACGATGTCGCCGACGGGCTGCACGCCTGGGCCGGCGCCGTGTCCTTCCCGCTGGCGCTGTTCGACGCGGCACGGGTGGACTTCTCCCTGCGCCGCCTGGTGCACTACACCGGCAGCGACTGGCGCCACATGCAGCCGTGGATCCTGCTGACCAACTACCACCGCTACGTCGACCAGTTCGTCCGCCACGGGCTCGAGTGCCTGCGCAAGGACGGCCGCTTCGTGCGCCTGGTGCTGCCCGGCAACGTGGTGATCGATCGAGGTATGGCCGAGAGCGAGGCCCAGGCGCTGGTCGAGGGGATGGTCTGGCACCGCTACCAGATGCCGGCCTACCACCTGGTCGCCGAAGACGGCCACGGCATCACCCTGGTGAATATCGGCGTCGGCCCGTCCAACGCGAAGAACATCACCGATCACCTGGCGGTGCTGCGCCCGCACTGCTGGCTGATGATCGGCCACTGCGGCGGCCTGCGGCAGTCGCAGACCATCGGTGACTACGTGCTGGCGCACGCCTACATGCGCCGCGACGGTATCCTCGACCGGGTGCTGCCGCCACACATTCCGCTGCCGGCCCTGGCCGAGGTGCAGCAGGCGCTGCAGGAGGCCGCCGCGCAGGTCACCGGCGAGCAGGGCGAGGCGCTCAAGCGTCGCCTGCGCACCGGCACAGTGCTGACCTACGACGACCGCAACTGGGAGCTGCGCTGGGCCCAGGAGCGGCCCCTGATCAACCTCTCGCGGGCGGTGGCGGTGGACATGGAGAGCGGCACCATCGCTGCCCAGGGCTATCGCCTGCGGGTGCCCTACGGCACCCTGCTGTGCGTCTCGGACAAGCCGCTGCACAGCGAGATCAAGCTGCCCGGCGCGGCGAATGTCTTCTACGAGCGGGCGGTGAGCCAGCACCTGCGCATCGGCATCGCCGCCCTCGACCTGTTGCGCAGCCAGCTCGACACCCTGCACTCGCGCAAGCTGCGCAGCTTCGACGAACCACCGTTCCGTTGAGCGGCGCGGCTTGCTGGGTGATCGCGCGGGGGATTACGGTCGGCCTCGACCGCGACTAGCCGGGCAGCGGTAGGCTGATGAGTGCCCGCATGCCGCTGTTTCGATTGCTCAGCATGATGTCGCCGCCATGGTGGCGGGCGATGGTGCGGGCGATCGACAGGCCGAGGCCGACGCCGCCCGTTTCGCGGTTGCGTGAGTGTTCGAGACGGAAGAAGGAGGCGAACACCTGTTCCAGCGCCTCGTCGGGAATGCCGGGCCCGTCGTCTTCGACCGTAATGTCGATGCTTTCCGTGGTTCCTGCGAGGCTGACGCGGGCCCGCTCGCCGTAGCGCACGGCATTTTCGACGAGGTTGCGGACCGCGCGCCGCAAGGCGTCCGGCCGACACCGATAGTTGATCTTCGGTCCGCCGAGGAAGGCCACCTGTTGGCCCAGCTCGGCGAGATCGTCGCAGAGGCCTTCGACCAGAGCGGAGAGGGCCACCGCCCTGGTGCTCTCGATGGTGGCCTCTTCACGCGCGAAGGCGATCGCCGCTTCGGTCATGGTCTGGATTTCCTCGATGGTGGTCAGCATCTTTTCCTGAAGGTCAGGATCGGCCACGAACTCGGCCCGCAGGCGCAGCGAGGTCAGCGGCGTGCGCAGGTCATGGCCGATCGCCGCGAGCATGCGAGTGCGATCCTCGGCGAAGCGTTGCAGGCGCGCCTGCATGCGGTTGAAGGCCTCGGCGGTCTGGCGGATGTGATCGGGACCCGACTCCGGCAGCGGCGGAACCGATTCGCCACGGCCCAGCAGTTCCGTCGCGGCAGCCAGGCGCCGCATCGGCCTGGCGATACCCCGGGAGACCAGAACCGCAATGGCCGAAAGCGCGATCGCGGTAATCGCCAACGACAGAATCGATTGCGCTGTCCATGGAGTGTTATGGATGGGCTTCGCGTAGGCCGCACTGAGCCAGGTGCCGTTGTCGAGGCGCACGGCAAGCCCCATGCCGTTCGATGCGCCGAGGTGGAGGAACCTGGCGTGCCGCGACAGCGGCCAGGCGCGGGACGGCAGGTCCGCCCACTGCGGCGTATCGGTGGCGGCGTCGAAGCCGAAGCCGAAGCCTACTGGCGCCATGGCCGTCATTCGTGGGCGGCCGGAGTCCGCGAGCTGGTGATCCGGGGAGGTCCGGCTCGGGAGAGGCCTGGCGAGCTGCATCCAGGCCTCGCTCTCCCAGGCTACGGCGTCGTCCGGCTCCCCGGCGGAGGTCCAGAACCGGGTATAGGTGGTGCCGCTCACTCGAATGATCTCGTTCTGCAGGGCTAGCGGCGTCGTTTCCAGCAGTAGGGCGAGCGAGGCCGTTCGGCTGAAGAACTCGCTCCTGGCGGCGACGCGTAGCGCCTGGCCGCGCTCGTCCCAGGAGATCAGCAGGCCGGTTCCCTGCGACAGCGCGAGTGCGAGCAGCAGCAGCGATATGAAGCGGGCCGCCAGACTGCCTCGCCAGATGCGCATCATGCCCGTTAGACCTAGGCGGTGAAGCTGTAGCCGCCGCCCCAGTGGGTCTTGACCAGCACGGGATTGCGCGGATCGGCCTCGATCTTCTTGCGCAGCCTGCTGACTTGGTTGTCGATGCTGCGGTCGAAGCAGTCGGCGCTACGGCCGACAGTGAGATCGAGCAACTGGTCGCGGCTGAGAACCAGTCCCGCATGATCGAGGAAGGCGCTGAGCAGGCGGAACTCCGCTGTGCTCAGCGGGATAGCGACCCCATCGGGGCCGAGCAGTTCGCGCCGGCCGACGTTGAGTATCCAGCGATCGAAGCGGAATGTCTGCGTCTTCGGCATGCCCCGCTGCGGCGGCAGACTGTTGACGCGCCGCAGCACCGCCTTGATGCGGGCCAGAAGCTCCCTGGGGTTGAACGGCTTGGTCAGATAGTCGTCCGCCCCTAGTTCCAGGCCGATGATACGGTCGAACTCTTCCGTCATGGCAGTGAGAAAGATGATCGGCACATCGGTTGTGCCGCGCAGCTGGCGGCATACGCTGAGCCCGTCCTCGCCGGGCATCATCACGTCGAGGATGATCAAGTCGGGAGCGCTGCGCTCGCGAAGCCGGCGCAGGGCCGGGGCGTTTTCCGCGACGCTGATGCGGTAGCCGTGCTGGCCGAGATATTGCCCGACCAGGTTGCGGATATCACGGTGGTCGTCGATGACGATGATGTGGGGTATCGGTTCCATGGAGTGCTCCATCACGCCAGTGAACGTGCTGTGGCGGCTGATGGCCGCCACTACCTTGCGCGGGCTATCGGAAGCTCTGCCGGGCGATGTTGGAATGTAGGGGCATTTACCAGGAGCTGGAAGCCCGGTTCCGGCAATCCAGGCTTCATCTGCATCAAAGTGTGTCATCTGGCAGCAGTGCGACATCTTGTGATGATTGAGCGCGCCCTTGGCACAGTTTTGTCAAATGCGACGATCAAGCTATGAAAACGCCAAGGCTCTATGACTGCGCAGGATATGAACGGGCCGACGCTGCGCAAAGACGCGCCGTCATCGCCTATCCTCAGAAGCGGTCCGCCGTGGATGCAGGGTAAGGACGCGCGATTCGAGGGGCCGCAGGAGCGGTGTCTTCCAATTTCACCAAGGAGTTCAGCATGGCTCGACTGACCGTCAACGGCATGACCCGGGAGGTCGGACGCGGATCCTGGAACACCACTGCTCTGGGTGCTCCGTGAACAGCTCAAACTGACCGGCACGAAGTTCGGGTGCGGCATCGCGCAATGCGGGGCCTGCACCGTGCACATCGACGGCGTCGCCGTGCGTTCGTGCATGCTGCCGGTGGAGGCGATCAGGCAGGAGCAGCGCATCGTCACCATCGAAGGCCTCTTGCCCGACGACTCGCACCCGGTGCAGAGGGCCTGGCTGGCGCTCGACGTTCCGCAATGCGGCTACTGCCAGACGGGGATGATTATGGCCGCGGCCGGATTGCTTCGCCAGAATCCGCATCCGAGCGACGCCGATATCGACGCCGGGATCACCAACATCTGCCGCTGCGGCACCTACAATCGGGTGCGCGCCGCGATCAAACTCGCCGCCGGTGGCGCTGTGGTGCCCTAGGTGAATGCCTGGGTGACGATCAGGCCCGACGAAACGGTGGTGATCCGCATCGCCCGTTCCGAGATGGGGCAGGGAACGCTCACTGGCCTCGCCCAACTCGTGGCCGAGGAGCTCGAATGCGACTGGTCGAAGGTTACGATCGAATATCCCACGCCTGGCCAGAACCTCGCGCGCGATCGTGTGTGGGGGAATTTTTCGACCGGCGGCAGCCGAGGCATCCGCGAGTCCCAAGAATATGTCCGCCGCGGCGGCTGCCGAATGGAGCGTGCCGGCTACTGAATGCGCGGCATCCAAGGGCGTCATCACCCACCGTCCCAGCGGACGCACCCTGACCTTCGGCAAGGTAGCGACTGCTGCGGCCCGCATAACGCCGCCGAGCGAGATCACGCTCAAGGATCCGCAGAACTGGAGTGTCATCGGCCAGCCACTGCCGCGGCTCGACACTGTCGACAAGCTCAACGGCAAACAGGTCTACGGCGCCGACCTCAGGCTGCCGGGCATGCTGAACGCGGCCATCCGCGCCTGCCCGTACTTCGACGGCAAGCTCACCAGCTTCGACGCCGCGGCGATTGCGGGCATGCCGGGCGTGCGCAAGGTGGTGCGGGTAGACGAGACTGCCGTGGCCGTGGTGGCCGATACCTGGTGGCAGGCCAAGACGGCGCTCGACGCTTTGCCGATCGTCTGGGACGAGGGGCCCCACCGGGCGCTCACCAGCGCGTCGATCGCCGAGATGCTGGCGGCGGGCCTCGATACCACGAGGCCTTCGTCGGTACCGCGAAGGGAGACGTTCGAACCGCGCTTGCGGGCGCGGGCAGGACGATCAGCGCCGTCTACGCCGCTCCCTACCAGAACCACGCCACCATGGAGCCGATGAGCGCGGCGGCCCTCTATACCTCGGAGAAGCGCGAGGTCTGGGGGCCGACCCAGAACGGCGAGGCGAGCCTTGCGGCGGCAGCCGAAGCTGCGGGGCTGCCGGTGGAGCGTTGCGAGGTGTACAAGCTGCACCTGGGCGGTGGCTTCGGCCGGCGCGGCAATTTCCAGGACTATGTGCGCCAGGCGGTGAACATTGCCAAGCAGCTCCCCGGCACGCCGGTCAAACTCCTCTGGTGGCGCGAGGAAGACATGCTCCATGGCGCGTACCATCCAACGACGCAGTGCAGGCTGACCGGTGCACTCGATGACTCAGGCAATCTCGCCGCGCTCCACATGCGTATCTCGGGCTGCCATGCGCCCGCTGGCTCCGGCAGCGCCATCCCAGGCTTGGTTGGCCGCTCGGCTGCGGATATCGCTGCGGACATGCAGGCGTTCCGGACGGGGGCCCGCCAGGCAACGGTGATGGACGGCATCGCCAAGGGGTTCACCGAGGAGGAAACCCGTGCCATCGCGGATTGGCTTGCTGCCAGCCGGGGCGGCGAAGATGGAGCGAATCATGCCGACCCGTAGGCGCGTCCTGCGAGGCACAGTCGCCGCGGCGGTCTTGGGGGCGGCGCCGGGCCTTCGCGCCCAGTCGATGCCGCGCATCGTCGTGGTGGGGGGCGGGTTCGCCGGCGCCAGTTGTGCCCGCGCGCTGAAGCGGCTGGATCGTGCACTGGCTGTCACGCTGATCGAACCCAGTCCGCGCTACACCGCCTGTCCCCTCAGTAATGCGATGGTTGCCGGGCAGCTCGACCTCTCCTGCGCCGCCTGTCACGACGACAACTGGGGAAAGCGGCTCGGTGGCAGCCTCATCCCGCAGGCGCATCCGACCGCCTATCCGCTCTATCGGCTGGAGTGGCAGTCGCTCGGCTCGCTGCAGCGGCGCATGCGCAACTGCATGATCGGCGTGCGGGCTGAGCCATTCGATTTTGGTGCGCCGGAGCTGGTCGATCTCGAGCTCTATCTGATGTAGCGCGCTGCAGGCCTTCCGCTCGAAACGCCTGGCGTGAGGCCATGACAGCCGCATGAGGGAGCCGCCGAGGCCGCTTCCGACGACCTGCGGAGTCAGCCTGGTATTGGCCTGGTTGCAGCCCCCATGGTAGCGGTCTGGTTCAGGCCGTGCCCAGCATCCCCTGCTGCTCGATGAAGGCGATGATCGTTTCCAGGCCCTGACCGATCTTCTGATTGCTGAAGACGAACGGCCGCTCGCCACGCATCTTGCGGGCGTCGCGTTCCATCACCTCCAGCGAGGCGCCGACCATGGGCGCCAGATCGATCTTGTTGATCACCAGCAGGTCCGACTTGCAGATGCCGGGGCCGCCCTTGCGCGGCAGCTTGTCGCCAGCGGAGACGTCGATCACGTAGATCGTCAGGTCGGAGAGTTCCGGGCTGAAGGTGGCGGAGAGGTTGTCGCCGCCGGACTCCACGAGGATCAGTTCGAGGCCGGGGAGGCGGCGGTTGAGCTGGTCGACTGCCTCCAGGTTGATCGAGGCGTCCTCGCGGATCGCCGTGTGCGGGCAGCCGCCGGTTTCCACGCCGATAATTCGCTCCGGCGCCAGGGCCTCGTTGCTCACCAGGAACTCGGCGTCCTCCTGGGTGTAGATGTCGTTGGTCACTACGGCGAGGTTGTAGCGTTCGCGCAGGGCTCGGCACAGCGCCAGGGTCAGGGCGGTCTTGCCGGAACCGACCGGGCCGCCGATGCCGACGCGCAGGGGTTGGCTGTTCATTGTGGTTTCTCCTGTCAGGAACGGAAAAGACGGCTGTATTGGCGCTCGTGAGCCATGCTCGCCAGAGCCAGGCCGAAGGCGGCGCTGCCCCAGTCGGCGGGTTCGCGCGCGTTAGCGGTGCGCTGCGCTTCGGAGAGCGCCGGCAGCAGCGCCGAGGTCAGGCGCTGGGCGGCCTGCTGGCCGAGCGGCAGGGACTTCATCAGCACCGCCAGCTGATTCTCCAGCCAGCTCCACAGCCAGGCGGCCAGGGCATCCGGCGGCTCGATCCGCCAGGCGCGCGCGGCCAGCGCCCAGGACAGTGCGAGGCCTGGCTCGACGACTCGCGCAAGGATGGCGCGGGAGGGTTCGTCCAGCTCCGGCAGGTCCTCCAGCAACTGGCGCAGGGAGTAGCCCATCTGCCGGCTCTCCAGGCGCAGCTCGCGGGTTTCGCGGCTGGCGCGATGGCGTTCGGCAAGTCCTTCCAGTGTCTCCCAGTCGCTGCCCGCGGCGGCCGTGCAGTGGGCCAGCAGGAGCGGCGCCTCGAAGCGGGCGAGGTTGAGCAGTAGCTGGTCTTCCAGCCAGCGCTGGGCGCTCTGCGGGTCGTGCACCAAGCCTCGCTCGACGGCCAGTTCCAGGCCCTGAGAATAGCTGTAGCCGCCGATCGGCAGCTGCGGGCTGGCGAGTCTCAGCAATGCCCAGGTTGCGTTCATTTGCGTACGCCGAACTGGTGCAGCTTCGGCGCGTAGCTGAATTCGGCCTCGCCGGCATGGGAGTGGTGATGGCCGCCGCCGTAGGCGCCGTGCTCGGGCTGGAAGGGCGCCTCGATGGCTTCGACGCCGGCGCCGAGCTGCAGCAGCATGTCTTTCAGCACATAGTCGTCGAGCAGGCGCAGCCAGCCATCGCCGATCTGCAGGGCAACGTGGCGGTTGCCCAGGTGGTAGGCGGCGCGGGTCAGCTCGAAGGCGCTGGCGCAGGTGATGTGCAGCAGCCGCTCGGGGCGGGCGCGCACGCGCACCAGACGGCCGTCTTCGGCCTGCAGGAAGTCGCCGTCGACCAGCGGCGGCTGGCCGCGCTCGAGGAACAGGCCGACATCCTCGCCAGCAGTGGTGAAGCAGCGCAGGCGGCTCTTGCTGCGCGCTTCGTAGATCAATTCCAGTTCGGCGTCCCACTCGGGGCGCGGTGCGGTGCGCTGGCGAATCATCAGCATGGGCGGATTCCGTCGAAGGGGGTTGGAGTCTGGCGCCATTCCGGCGGCGCGGGCGGCAGGCGGTCGACTGTAGGGCCAAGCGGGGCGCTTTGCCAGCCTAGAACAGCGGATGCTCCAGCCGGAACATCAGGAAGTCGTCGCAATGGGAGTTCTGCCCCGAATAGGCGCTGCAGCCCGTTCCGCGCAGGTCCGAGCCGCTGTAGGTGACGCCGACCCGCAGGCCGAGCCATGGGCGCGACAGGTTCAGTGACCAGTCGTTGAAGCTTTGCACGCTGCCGCCATCGGACAGGTATACCGGGCGGTCCAGGCTGTGGTTGGCGTATTTCAGGGTCAGGTCCAGGTTCAGCGGGTGCAGCAGGTCCAGGTCGAGCAGCAGGGTGCTGTCGGTGCGCTCGGCGGCCCGGCTCCAGGCGGCGCCCAGGCGGCTGTCCTCGAGGCTGATGCCGGCATACAGCTCATGCCGGTCGAGGCCTTCCAGACGCGGGAAGCTGTAGCGGATCAGGCCGAACTCGTAGCCCAGGGTTCCGCCGGAGGCGCGCTTGTAGCCCAGGTAGGAGTCCAGCTCCAGCCGGGAGTCCTCGAGCAGGCCCGTGCTGGGTGACCAGTTGCCCAGGTACCAGCCGTCGGTGTGGGTCAGGTCCAGCCCGCCATGGAAGGCGCCGACCCGCGCCGGCTGCACCAGCCCCTGGGCCATGCTGCGGCTCGGTGTCGTGCTCAGTTTCAGTTCGAAGTCGCCCAGTTCGCGCTCGAGCGTCTGGGCGTGTGCCGTCACGGCCGCTCCGGCGAGCAGTGCCAGAACCGGTTTGCTCCTGCCGATCATCACTTTCTCCCTTTTGCTGGTCGGACAGCCGGCTGCTCCCGTGTCGAGCTGATGCTCTAGGCAAAATTATAGGATAGCCCGGGGCAGGCAGTCAGGCCCAGTCGTGTCAAAGGGCCAGAGCTCTGGGGCATGCTGCAGTGTATCCCGATATTTTTGCGCTTGATGCTTATCGAGCCTAACGCTTAGGCTGCTTTCATTTCCTTCCGCCCCCTTTTCCGCTGAGAGCCCATTCTTGAACACCGCTTCCCATCCGTTCCACGGGATACTGCTGATTCTCGCCGCCGGGCTGGTACTGGCCAGTCATGATGGCATCGCCAAGTATCTGGCTCTGAGCCATCCACTGATTTTGGTGATCTGGGCGCGCTATCTGTCGCAGAGCGTCGTGATGCTGCTGCTGTTCGGGCCGCGCCAGGGACTGGCCATCGTCCGCACCCGGCATCCCGTGCTGCAACTGATCCGGGG
The DNA here is from genome assembly GCF_054779355.1 of Azotobacter armeniacus. Classification (NCBI taxonomy): domain Bacteria; kingdom Pseudomonadati; phylum Pseudomonadota; class Gammaproteobacteria; order Pseudomonadales; family Pseudomonadaceae; genus Azotobacter; species Azotobacter armeniacus. The sequence goes on along the minus strand of NZ_BAAGYK010000120.1, from coordinate 146,747 downwards.
GCTGTGCCTGGTCGCGGTCAGCCTGCTGTTCGTCTCCTCGCTGCGCCATATTCCCCTAGGCGAAGCGACTTCCGTGCTGTTCCTGGCGCCGCTGTTCGTCACCGGACTGTCGGCGACGCTGCTGTGCGAGCGGGTCAGCGCCGGGCAGTGGGGAGCAGTGATCCTCGGCATGCTGGGCGTGCTGGTCATCGTGCGGCCGGGCGGCGCGCTGTTCACCCCAGCGGTGCTGCTGCCACTGGGCGCGGCCCTCTGCCTGGCGGTCTTTATGCTGCTCAGCCGGCGTCTCAGCGAGAGCGATGGCCCAGTTACCTGCAACTTCCTCTCCAGCCTGGTGGGCAGCCTGCCGATGAGCCTGCTGGTGCCTTTCTACTGGGAGACGCCCGACCTGCACGACGGCCTGCTGCTCTCCGTGGTAGGTGGCGTAGCCATGTCCGGGCACTTGCTGCTGAGCCATGCGTACCGTTACGCCAGTGCCGCGACCCTGGCGCCCTTCACCTATTCGCAGCTCGTCTTCGCCGTGCTGGTCGGCTTCGTCGCCTTCGGCCATGTCCCGGACAGTGGTGCCCTGTTGGGCATCGCCATCGTCATCGCCAGCGGAGTGCTGTCGGTCTGGGTGCAGCGGCGGACGGTCTGACCGTTCGCCGCCTTTGTCCTTCCGAAGAGCGGATCAGAGCCCGAAGTCGCCCGGGTTCAGGCCCAGTTCGGCGCAGATGCTGCGGCAGACGGCACGCTCGCCTTCGTCGAAGTTGCCATCGGAGTTACCGATCGCGCAGCAGACGCGCACCAGCAGACGGGCGGCGTCTTCCTTGCCGCGTAGCTTGCAGACTGTGCGCAGCGCCTCGGCGCGGCCGATCTCGGCATCGAACTCGAACTTGGTGCAGATCTCGGTGAAGGCCTTTATGACCTCGCTGAGGTCGAACACCTTGAGTTCGTTCGAGTTCTGGATGAAGCCGATCATCTTCTGCTTTTCGCTGCTGCTGATGTTTCCGTCGGCGGCTGCCACCAGGGCGCAGCCGCCGACCACCGCTTCCATGAACTCGCGGTTGCGGAACTTGGCCATCTCGGTGGAAAGCTTTTCGCGTGCCGCAGCCGTGTTGTTTTTCAGCCAATCGAGCATTGGATTACTCCTGATCAAAGGTTCCCAGAATGTGCCACCTGGGTATGGATGAATATGGAGGCGGATTTCATTTCTTCAAGGCCGCTGCCCCCGTCCGGTGACGGGCGAGGCCTTTCTTCAGAAGAGAAAATAGCGCTGCGCCAGCGGCAGCACCTCGGCTGGTTCGCACCAGAGCAACTGGCCGTCGGCCCTGACCTGATAGTTCTGCGGATCGACCTCGATCTGTGGGGTGGCGCCGTTGTGGATCAGGTCCTTCTTCTGCAGGTTGCGGCAGCCCTTGACCACGCCGATCCGCTTTTTCAGCCCGAGCTGTTCCGGTACCCCGGCAGCGAAGGCCGCCTGGCTGACGAAGGTCAGGCTGGTGGCGTGCAGGGCGCCGGCGAAGCTGGCGAACATCGGCCGGTAGTGCACCGGCTGCGGGGTGGGGATGGAGGCGTTGGCATCGCCCATCAGGCTCGCGGCGATGGCGCCGCCCTTTAAGATCAATGACGGCTTGACGCCGAAGAAGGCCGGGCGCCAGAGCACCAGGTCGGCCCACTTGCCCACCTCCACCGAGCCCACTTCGTGGCTGATGCCGTGGGTGATCGCCGGGTTGATGCTGTACTTGGCGACGTAGCGCTTGACCCGGAAGTTGTCGTTGCCGGCGGCGTCCTCGGGGAGTGGGCCGCGCTGCTTCTTCATCTTGTCGGCGGTCTGCCAAGTGCGGACGATCACCTCGCCGACCCGGCCCATGGCCTGGCTATCGGAACTGATCATGCTGAAGGCGCCGAGGTCGTGGAGGATGTCCTCGGCGGCAATGGTTTCGCGGCGAATGCGGCTTTCGGCAAACGCAACGTCCTCGGCGATGCTCGGGTCGAGATGATGGCAGACCATCAGCATGTCCAAGTGCTCGTCGATGGTGTTGCGGGTGAACGGCCGGGTCGGGTTGGTCGAGCTGGGCAATACGTTGGAGAGGGCGCAGGCTTTGATGATGTCGGGCGCATGGCCGCCGCCGGCGCCCTCGGTGTGGTAGGTGTGGATGGTGCGGCCCTTGAAGGCAGCCAGCGTCGTTTCGACGAAGCCGGATTCGTTGAGGGTGTCGGTGTGGATGGCCACCTGCACGTCGTACTGGTCCGCCACTGACAGGCAGTTGTCGATGGCCGCTGGGGTGGTGCCCCAGTCCTCGTGGAGCTTGAGGCCGATGGCGCCGGCCTCGATCTGCTCGGCCAGCGGCTGCGGCAGGCTGGCGTTGCCCTTGCCGGTGAAGCCGAGGTTCATCGGGAAGGCGTCGGCGGCCTGCAGCATGCGCGCGATGTGCCAGGGACCGGGGGTGACGGTGGTGGCATTGGTGCCGGTGGCTGGCCCGGTGCCGCCGCCGATCATGGTGGTGATGCCGCTCATCAGTGCCTCTTCGATCTGCTGCGGGCAGATGAAGTGGATATGGCTGTCGATGCCGCCGGCGGTGAGGATCAGGCCCTCGCCGGCGATAACCTCGGTGGCGGCGCCAACGGCGATGGTCACCCCCGGCTGGATGTCCGGGTTGCCGGCCTTGCCGATGGCCGCGATTCGCCCGTCCTTGAGGCCGACGTCGGCCTTGACGATGCCCCAGTGGTCGAGGATCAGCGCGTTGGTGATCAGGGTGTCGACCACCTCGGCGCTGTTGAGCTGGCCTTGGCCCATGCCGTCGCGGATCACCTTGCCGCCGCCGAACTTCACTTCCTCGCCGTAGACGGTGAAGTCCATTTCCACCTCGATCCACAGGTCGGTGTCGGCCAGGCGCACCCGGTCGCCGACCGTGGGGCCGAACATGTCAGCGTAGGCTTGTCTGCTGATTTTCATGGCGTTCATTCCTGTCTGTAGGGTGGACAACGCTTTGCTTGTCCACCGCGTTTTCCGTGAGCGGTGGAAAAGCCTGCGGCGTTTTCCACCCTACGCATGCCTCAGAGTTCGCCCATCACCCGTCCGGCGAAGCCGTAGACGCGGCGCAGGCCGGCCAGTTCGACCAGTTCGACCTCGCGGCTCTGCCCTGGCTCGAAGCGCACCGCGGTGCCGGCCGGGATGTTCAGGCGCATGCCGCGGGCGGCGGCGCGGTCGAAGAGTAGCGCGTCGTTGGTCTCGAAGAAGTGGTAGTGCGAGCCGACCTGGATCGGCCGGTCGCCGCTGTTGGCCACCGACAGGGTGAGGGTGCGGCGGCCGGCGTTGAGTTCGATTTCGCCGTCCTGGATCTGGTATTCGCCGGGGATCATCGCGGCCTCCTCATGCGATCGGTTGGTGCACGGTCACCAGCTTGGTGCCGTCGGGGAAGGTAGCTTCGATCTGGATCTCCGGGATCATCTCCGGCACGCCTTCCATCACCTGCTCGCGGCTCAGCAGGGTGGTGCCGACGTGCATCAGCTCGGCCACCGTGTGGCCGTCGCGGGCGCCTTCCAGCAGGGCGGCGGAGATATAGGCCACGGCTTCCGGGTAGTTGAGCCTGAGGCCTCGGGCCAGGCGCCGCTCGGCCAGCAGGCCGGCGGTGAAGATCAGCAGCTTGTCTTTCTCGCGGGGGGTCAAATCCATTTCAAGTGCTCCAGATTCGGGGAGGAAGGGCGTCGCGGCCGAGCAGAGCGGGGCGCAGCAGGCGCCAGAGGTCGATCAACCAGGCGCGGGCGTGCAAAGCCTGCTCGGCCAGGCAGCGGCCGACCAGCAGGCCCGGCAGTTGGGTGAGGTCGCCGCGCACCCGGGCGGGAATTTCGCGGCAGCGCGCCAGCAGTGCGGTGTCGATCTCGCCGGTGACCAGCAGGGTGGCGAACACCGGCGAGCCGCCCAGGCCGATGGGCGAGTCGAGCAGGCCGTCGCCGCCCTCCAGGCGCTGGCGCTCGTGCCAGAGCAGGCGGCCGTCGCGATGAATGTCCAGGGCGGCGCGGTAGTGGCCGGCGGCGAAGCGCTCGCCGCTGGCCGGGCGGCCGAGGGCGACGATGTCCCAGTAGCACAGCCGGGCGTCGCCTTGCAGCTCGATGCAGGTGGCCAGTTCGGCCTGGGCGGCGGAATAGATGATGGTCTCCGGGGGCAGCCATTCCAGGGTGGCGCCAGCGTCCACGCGCAGCCGCAGGTGCTGCATGGCCGGGGCGGCGGCGCGATACCACTTGGCCGCGCCGGGGCCGGTCAGCTGCGCCCAGGCGCCTTCGCCGACCTCGGCGGCGATGTCCAGACGATCACCGCCAGCGATGCCGCCCGGCGGATGCACGAGAATGTGCTGGCAGACCTCGGGTCCTTCCGGGTAGAGATGCTTCTGCACTCGCAGCGGACCGTTGTGGCGGCGCCGAACCGGGCGTGTGGCGGCGCCAGCGCGGGCATAGGCGAGATCCAGCTCGGCGTGCCAGGCGGGGCTGAACAGGGCGGGGGCCGTGGGCGCGTTCATCTACTTCTGTCGTGGCTCGAAAGAGCCAGTGTAGCGCGACGTCGCCCGGGAGGGGCAGGCCCGCCAGCATCCCGGATACCGCCTGGGCGGGGTATGCTCGGTGCGGGCGCCTAGTTCGCGCGATGGTGCCCGAGGATCGTTCAGCAGAGGGACGTGCCATGACCGCGATGCAACTCAAACCGACACTGGGCACCCTGCACTTGTGGGGGATCGCCGTGGGGCTGGTGATTTCCGGGGATTACTTTGGCTGGAGCTACGGCTGGGGGGCCGCCGGGACCTTGGGGTTTCTGGTCACCACTCTGCTGGTGGCGACCATGTACACCTGCTTCATTTTCAGTTTCACCGAGCTGACCTGTGCGATCCCCCATGCCGGCGGCCCCTTCGTCTACAGCCTGCGGGCTTTCGGCACGGCTGGCGGAATGATCGCCGGGATGGCCACATTGATCGAGTTCGTCTTCGCGCCGCCGGCCATCGCCATGGCCATCGGCGCCTATCTGAACGTGCAGTACCCGGCGCTGGAGCCGAAATGGGTGGCGGTTGGTGCCTACTTGCTGTTCATGACGCTGAACATCCTCGGCGTGGGCATCGCGGCGACCTTCGAGCTGGCGGTGACGCTGCTGGCGGTGGCCGAGTTGCTGGTGTTCATGGGCGTGGTCGCACCCGGTTTCAGCTTCGCCCATTTCGTTCTGGGCGGCTGGGCCGGTGCCGATAGCTTGGGCATGCCGGCTATTGCCGGGATCTTCGCGGCGATTCCCTTCGCCATCTGGTTCTTCCTCGCCATCGAGGGCGCCGCGATGGCTGCCGAGGAGGCACGGGACCCGAGGCGCGCCATTCCCCGCGCGTACATCGCCGGCATCCTGACCTTGGTGGGCCTGGCCTTCGGCGTGATGATCCTTGCCGGCGGTGTGGGCGACTGGCGGCAACTGGCGAACATCAATGATCCGCTGCCGCAGGCCATGCGCGCGGTGGTCGGCGCCGATTCCGGCTGGCTGCACATGCTGGTGTGGATCGGCCTGTTCGGCCTGGTGGCGAGCTTCCACGGGATCATCCTCGGCTATTCGCGGCAGTTCTTCGCCTTGGCGCGGGCGGGCTTCCTGTCGGCGGGACTGGTCCGCCTGTCGCGTTTCCGCACTCCGCACCGGGCAATCCTCGCCGGCGGCGCGCTGGGCATCGCTGCCATCTTCAGCGACGGTCTGGTGAGCTTGCAGGGCATGAGCCTCACCGCAGCGATGATCATGATGTCGGTATTCGGTGCCATTCTGATGTACATCATGAGCAATGCTCAGCCTGTTCAGGCTGCGCCACCGCGAGCCGGGGCTGGAGCGGAGCTTCCGTGCCCCGGGCTATCCACTGGTGCCGGGCATTGCGCTGGGGCTGGCGCTGGTATGCCTGCTGGCGATGGTCTGGTTCAATACTCTTATCGGGCTGGTCTTCCTGGGCCTGATGCTGCTCGGCTGTTTGTTCTGCAGCCTCACGCTGCGCCAGGGCGCACGCGCTGCGGCGCCCGTGGCGGGCGAGCCCTGAGCACCCGCGCAGCTTTGCGCGCACGACCTTTTTCGGGAGGGAATTCCCATGAGCGGTTTTGCCCATGTCGTCGGCGGCCAGACCTGGCGCTTCGCCAGTCTTCGCGAACTGCTGGCCAAGGCCAGTCCGGCACGCTCCGGCGACTATCTGGCCGGAGTGGCGGCGGACAGCGACGCTGAGCGGGTGGCGGCGCAGATGGCCCTGGCCGAGGTGCCGCTCAGGCACTTTCTGAACGAGGCGGTGATTCCCTACGAGGCGGATGAGGTCACCCGGCTGATCCTCGACACCCACGATGCCGGCGCCTTCGCCCCGGTTGGCCACCTTACCGTCGGCGGGCTGCGCGACTGGTTGCTCGGCCCCGCGGCCGACGAGGCCGCCCTGCGGGCCCTGGCGCCGGGGCTGACCCCGGAGATGGCCGCCGCGGTATCCAAGCTGATGCGTGTCCAGGATCTGGTGCTGGTGGCGCAGAAAATCCGCGTGGAGACGCGCTTTCGCAACAGCCTCGGACTGCGCGGGCGGCTCTCCACCCGCCTGCAGCCCAATCATCCCACCGACGATTCGGCGGGGATCGCCGCCAGCGTGCTGGACGGCCTGCTCTACGGCAATGGCGATGCGGTGATCGGCGTCAACCCGGCCAGCGACAGCCTGGATGCGATCGGCGAGCTGCTGAAGATGCTCGATGCGGTGATCCAGCGCTACCAGATCCCCACCCAGGCCTGCGTGCTCACCCACGTCACCTCGTCGATCGCCGCCATCGAGCGCGGCCTGCCGCTGGACCTGGTGTTCCAGTCCATTGCCGGCACCGAGGCGGCCAACGCCAGCTTCGGCGTCAGCCTGGAACTGCTGCGCGAGGGCCGCGAGGCCGGGCTGAGCCAGAATCGCGGCAGCCTCGGCGACAACCTCATGTACTTCGAGACCGGCCAGGGCAGCGCGCTGTCGGCCAACGCCCACCACGGCGTCGACCAGCAGACCTGCGAGGCGCGCGCCTACGCCGTGGCGCGGCATTTCCAGCCGCTGCTGGTGAATACCGTGGTCGGCTTCATCGGCCCGGAATACCTCTACAACGGCAAGCAGATCATCCGCGCCGGCCTGGAGGACCACTTCTGCGGCAAGCTGCTCGGCGTGCCGATGGGTTGCGACATCTGCTACACCAACCATGCCGAGGCCGACCAGGATGACATGGACATGCTGTTGACCCTGCTTGGCGTGGCCGGGGTCAACTTCATCATGGGCGTACCCGGCTCCGACGACGTGATGCTCAACTACCAGAGCACCTCCTTCCATGACGCTCTCTACGCCCGGCAGAGCCTCGGCCTGCGCGCCGCGCCGGAGTTCGAGGCCTGGCTGGAGCGGATGGGTATTCTGCGTCAGGACGGCGGCCGGCTGACCTTGGGCGACGAGTTGCCGGCGGCCTTCCGCCCGGCGCTGGCGCGCCTGTCCTGAGCCGTAGCGCGTACATGCGTAGGGGGAAAACGACCGCAGGTCTTTTCCACCAGCCGACCATGGAGGGGACTTGTGGTGGAAAACGCTGAGCGGTTTTCCACCCTACGCGAGTCTCGCGCCGAGAAGAGAACCAGCCTGTTCCGAGGTCAACATGCCTGATAAATCCCCCGCCCTCGAAAACCCCTGGCAGCAGCTGCGCACCCTCACCCCGGCGCGCATCGCCCTCGGCCGTGCCGGCACCAGCCTGCCGACCACGGCGCACCTGGACTTCCAGTTCGCCCACGCCCAGGCGCGCGACGCCGTGCATCTGCCGTTCGAGCCTGCCGGCCTCTGCGACGGGCTGCGTGAGCGCAGTCTCGACAGCCTGCTGCTGCACAGCGCCGCCAGGGATCGCGATACCTACCTGCAGCGCCCCGACCTGGGCCGCCGCCTGCACCCGGACTCCGCCGAACTGCTGCGCGAGCATGCAGCCCGTCACGGCGGTGGCCAGGACCTGGCCATTGTTATCGCCGACGGCTTGTCGGCGCTGGCCGTGCACCGCCACGCTCTGCCGCTGCTCGACCGCCTGCTGGAGCAGTTGCCGGCCGAGGGCTGGTCGCTGGCGCCGGTCACCCTGATCGAACAGGGCCGGGTGGCGGTGTCTGACGAGATCGGCGAGCTGCTCGGCGCGCAGATGACGGTCATCCTTATCGGCGAGCGCCCCGGCCTCAGCTCGCCGGACAGCCTGGGCCTGTACTTCACCTGGGCGCCGCGCATCGGCCTCACCGACGCCGCGCGCAACTGCATCTCCAACGTGCGCCCGGAGGGCCTGAGCTACGCCATGGCCGCCCACAAGCTGCTCTACCTGATGCGCGAGGCCTGGCGCCGCCGGCTGTCCGGGGTGGAGCTGAAGGACGAGGCGCAGGTGCCGCGGCTGGATGGCAGCGCCGCGCCGGGGGCCGGCAACTTCCTGCTCGGCGAGGGCTGACTGGCTTGCCGTGGGGTGAGGGCGCCCCTAGCATGGGCGCCCCTTCCCATCCGGTGAATTGCTGCCCATGGCCAGCCCAGCCCGTCCCGCTCCCCGCCGTCCCGCCGGCAAGGCGCCTGCCCGTGGTCCGGGTCCGCCCAAGGCGCCCCCGACCGCGCCGCGGCTGATCCTGTTCAACAAGCCGTTCGACGTGCTCACCCAGTTCCGTGGCGGCGACGGGCGGGTGACCCTCAAGGACTTCATCCCGATTCCCGGCGTCTATCCGGCCGGACGCCTGGACCGCGACAGCGAGGGCCTCTTGCTGCTGACCAGCGACGGCCGCCTGCAGGCGCGCATCGCCGATCCGCAGCACAAGCTGGCCAAGACCTACTGGGTGCAGGTGGAAGGCGAGCCGGACGAGGAACAGCTGCAGCGCCTGCGTGAGGGGGTGACGCTCAACGACGGCCCGACCCGGCCGGCCGAGGTGCGCCGGCTCGAGGAGCCCGAGCTCTGGCCGCGCGTTCCGCCGGTGCGCTTTCGCAAGAGCGTGCCGACCGCCTGGCTGGAGCTGACCATCCGCGAGGGGCGCAACCGCCAGGTGCGGCGCATGACCGCCGCGGTCGGCTTGCCGACCCTGCGCCTGGTGCGGGTGCGCATCGGCCCCTGGGGCCTGGATGGCCTGGCGCCGGGGGAGTGGCGGGAAGTGCCGGCGCGGTTGTGAGGGGAGGGGACACTCTCAGCCGCTGAGCATGCGGCAGCGAGACCCCTCAGAACCCTTCCAGGCTGCCGATCACCAGGGTCTTGATGACGAAGCCGAGCACGCCGAGGCCGAGGGCGAGGAAGAGGATCATGGTGCCGAAGCGGCCGGCATTGGACTTGCGCGCCAGATCCCAGACGATGAATGCCATGTACAGGATGAGGGCGGTGACCAGGCCGATCAGCATCCACTCTTCAAACACCTCGGGCTCCATTGCGACCTCCGGGCGGGTTCGTGGGAAAGGCCGGCGAGTATAGCGGAGTCGGCTGCGTCTCAGGTGCGCAGGTGTTCCAGCGGCAGTTCGGTGCTCGACTGCACCTGGCGCAGGACGAAGCTGGAGCGCACGCTGGAGACTCCGTCGATGCGGGTCAGGGTGCCGAGCAGGAACTGCTGGTAGCTGTCCATGTCCGGCACCACCACCTTCAGTTGATAGTCCGCGTCCACTCCGGTGACCAGGCTGCACTCCAGCACCTCCGGGCATTTGCCGATGACCGCCTCGAAATGCTCGAAGCGCTCCGGGGTGTGCCGGTCCATGCCGATCAGCACGTAGGCGGTGAGGGTCAGGCCGAGCCGCTTGCGGTCGAGCAGGGCCACTTGACGGAGGATGTAGCCGTCGTCCTCGAGCTGCTTGACCCGCCGCGAACAGGGCGAGGGCGACAGACCGATGCGTTCGGCCAGCTCCTGGTTGGACAGGCGTGCGTCGTGCTGCAGTTCGGCGAGGATACGCAGGTCGTAGCGGTCGAGTTTGCCCATGTCGAATGGCTCTTGCGGAAAGATTGCCAGCTATCTTGCTTTTATGACGAATGATTGCGCAACTCATGCTTTGCTGGGCAATGTTCGCAATCCTCTGCCGAGTTCGGAGGTTTATTCTTTTCCCAACTTCAAGGCCCGGACAACTGGTCCACCCGGAGCGCCCAACCAGGCACTCCGGCGCCGCGCGATCCCACCGGATCGCGCGGCACCCGGGCTCGCAGCGCCCAACCAGGCGAGCGGGAAGACGGCGACAGCCTCGCCGGTAACGGACGAAACAGAACGGGCGGGAAGGCCATGGGCCTTCCCGCCCTTTTTTCGCTTGCGCGCCGTTTCAGCAGGATTCGCCCGTACCCTGCGACGGATCGGTATGCACCAGTACCTCGGCGCGGGGAAATTCCGTATGGATCGCTTGTTCCACCGCCTCGGAGCGCCGGTGGGCCTCGATCAACGACATCTCGCCCGGCAGCCGCACGTGCAGCTGGATGAACCAGCGGGTGCCCGAGACGCGGGTGCGCAGGTCGTGCACGTCGATGACCTCCGGCACCGCACCGGCCAGTTCGACGATCCGCTCGCGCAGCTCCGGAGACAGTTCGGTGTCCATCAGCACGGTCACCGCTTCGCGGCCGATCTGTATGGCACTCCACAGGATATAGCCGGCGATGCCGAGACCGAATAGTGCGTCCAGTTCGCCGAAGCCGAAATTGACCAGCAGCAGGGCGAGCAGGATGCTGGCATTGAGCAGCAGGTCGGAGCGGTAGTGCAGCGAATCGGCGCGGATCGCCGTGGAGCCGGTCACCCGCACCACATGGCGCTGAAACAGCAGCAGGGCGGCGGTGGCCAGCAGCGACAGCAGGATCACGGCGATGCCCAGGGTCTGCGCGTGGAGCGGCTGCGGATGCAGCAGGCGGTCGACGCCCTGCACGCCGACCAGGATGGCGCTGACGCCGATGAACACCGACTGGCCGAGGCCGGCCAGTGCCTCGGCCTTGCCGTGGCCGTAGCGATGGTCGTCGTCCGCCGGGCGCAGGGAGTAGTGCACCGCCAGCAGGTTGATCAGCGAGGCGGCGCCATCCAGCAGCGAGTCGGTCAGGCCGGCGAGCAGGCTGACCGAGCCGCTCAGCCACCAGGCGATCGCCTTGGCCAGCGCCAGGCCGATGGCGACCGCCAGGGCGGCGCTGCTGGCCCGGCGCATCAGGCGGGCATGTTCCTGCGGGGTGCTCATTGGCTGCGACTCTGCGAGGGCGATGGAAAACGGGGCGGCATGATAACAAGGTGCAACCGCTGCGGGATCAGGCGGCTGGTCGCAGCAGGCCGAGGGCGGCGAGCTGTTCGGGGCTGGCTTCGCGCGGGATCGGGCGCAACTCGCCCGCCGGCAGGCAACGGCCGGTTTTCTGTTCGATCAGTGCCCTGAGGCGCGCCGGGTCGATGCGCCCGTCGGCACCCACGGCCTGGCGCAGGGTTTCCGGCGCCACCGAGTAGCTATCGCCCGGTGGCAGGTAGATGGCGCCGGTGGTGAAGTCGATGGCGAAGGCGATTACCCCGGGAATCATGTAGAAGAGCAGGCCGATGGTGTCCAGTCCGACGACCAGGAAGTCGACCTTGCCCTCGATCTGGCCGCGTCGGTCGGGGAAGAAGATGCTGCCGCAGGCGCTCAGTTGGGTCGTCAGGGCGACGGCCAGCAGGCCGCCCAGAATGCGGGTTCGGGTGTGCATGAAACTGTCCTGAAGGTTGTCCGGGGGCAACTATATGTCGGTTTTCCTTGATGCGTTCAACACCGGTTCTCAAGAACCTCCGGGATAACTCAGGCGTATGAATAGTATGAGCTGCCTGTTACCCGCTGCCCGGTCTTCGACTTCTTCGGCGCCACGGAAACATTGAAGTCCATGTACGGCAGCCCGCTTAATCGCATCCTGCTACGCGACCCTCAGCGGCAATGGTGGCTGCGTGGTGAGCAGGGTCGGAAGGGGCGACTGCCATGCCATCGTAAAATGGCTGAAGCAGATCGTTGCGAAAATGCGGCCGGAGCGCGTGATTTGTCTCGGCAATGGCATGGGCGGGTATGCAGCGATCATGTTCGCAATGCTGCTGAACGCCGACCGCGCGACCGTGTTGAATCCTCTGTTGTCAATTCAGGAAACAGGCAATGAGAATCCTGCTGATCGCAACGTCCTATAACTTTCGCAACGGGCTCGACCGCCTCAGTGAGCAGGTCACTGCCGCGCATCGTGCTCATTGCTGAACCCTTCCGGCCCACTGCTTGAGAGACTCGATGACCCGTCTGGCCTGATCGGCGTTCAGCCACTGCAGCGCCTCTACAACGCAGTAGAGGCCCTCGTACCGAAGCAACTGGCTGGGCCTGTTGCGGATCGCTGGCAATACCGAGCACCACAGCTCGCAGGTAGTGATGATTGTCGAGCGGCAGCGCCAGCACGCTCGCGCTGGGTCAGCAGCTGTCGCTGCCGGCCGCCCACATCGCCGGGCTGGCCGGCTTGCAGATGATGCGAGCATCGCGGGTGACGCTGCCAGCCGTGGCTCCATCTCCACGAACTGGGCGGCCAGGCGCTTGCCTTCGTAATCCGCGAACCCGGTCTCCACGGAATATTGCTCTCCGCAGCAAGGGCACTGGATGCGCATACGCTCAGGCCTTCCAATCGAGCGGATCGTTATAGACCGGCGTCGTGCGCGGATTGATCACGAAGGGCTCCGGCGTGTTGCGTGTCTGCGCGCCGATCTGCCGGATCTTCCCACCACGGGCCAGGAACTCGGCCACCTGCCGCTCCAGCTCCAGGGCGTCAAGTTGGTGCCGCGTCATATCCCGGCTCGGCGGATCGTCGGCTATCGAGTGATAGCGTTCCATGTCAGACCTCCTCATTGTTTGAGTTCTGCCAGGTGGCTGTAGGCCTCGCCGGCTTTCTCGCCGGAGATTACGGCCACCATATAGTCGCGGCCGGCGCGCAACTCAAGCTGGGCAAGATTGAAAGTTTCGCCCTCGCGACTCTCCGCATCGTTCAGCAGATCCAGCAAGGTGGTCTTCGGCCATGTCATTTTGGTCAGCAGTCCCATGCCACACCCTCGCGATGTCCAGACTGATTGCCAGGTACTGCGGCGCGATTCGCCAAGACTGCCATCGCATCGGTTTCTTCCATCTCGACAAGCTCCTGATGTGATCGGCGTTGGCACCGCGCTCGCAGAGCAGCGCTTTCGCCTGGGACTCGATCAGGGGCCGCTCGATGGTCTTGGGCCACAGCTCGTGGTTCACGAGCTGCGCCAGGGTCGGGATGCCGATGGGATTCCCGTCGGTTCTCTGGATGGCCTTCGCCATCTGCCGCTGGGTCACCCCAGCTCGGCCATGACGCGCTTGAGCTTCATCGCTTGCATGACAGATTCCTTGCGTTAAACGGCTCGCAGGCCGGGGCTGACAATGGCCGGCCGCTCGAATTGCCGATCAGAGACTGCAGCTGATCCTCGGGCACGCCGTCCTGGTACTTGGCGCGCAGCCAGGCGTTCTGATGCCTGAAGCTGACGATCAAGTCCGCCCTCACCGTGCGCTCCACCTCGCGGCTGGTCATCGGCGCCCGGCATACCGCCATCTCCGGCAGCAGGCGCAGCTACTCGGCGCGGATCAGCTGCCACAGGTCATGGCGCGCTACCGGCTCGGCCATCCCGGGGCAGCGCAGGCGCATGTCCTGGCCGGGGATCAGGTTGGCGTTATAGGCCTCGGCCCAGGCCTGCGCTGGCGCGGTCGTACAGAAGGTAACGCCACGCCTTGAGCTTCACCTTGGCGAAGTTTTCCAGCTTGTTCTTGTAGAACTGCGGTCGCGCAAGATGTGTTGGCGACCTTTGAGGCAGTACACCGCCGCTCAGCCACCAGGCGATCGCCTTGGCCAGCGACAGGCGGACGGCGACCGCCAGGGCGGCGACGCTGGCCAAATGCATCAGGCGGGCATGTTCCTGCAGAGTGCTCATCGACTGCGGATCTTCGCTGGGAATGGAAGGCGGAGCGGCATGGATAGCAGGGCCCTGTCGCGCCAGGGCCGGTGGCGGATTCAGGCGGCTGGCTGCAGGCCGGCGGCGGCCAGGCGTTCGGAGCTGGCTTCGCGCAGGATCGGGCGCAACTCGCCCGCCGGCAGGCAGCGGCCGGTTTCCTGTTCGATCAGCGTCCTGAGGCGCGCCGGGTCGATGCGCCCGTCGGCACCCACGGCCTGGCGCAGGGTTTCCGGCGCAATCGAGTAGCTCTCGCCCGGTGGCAGGTAGATGGCGCCGGTGGTGAAGTCGATGGCGTAGGCGATTACCCCGGGAATCACGTAGAAGAGCAGGCCGATGGCGTCCAGGCCGACGACCAGGAAGTCGACCTGGCCCTCGAGCTGGCCGCGCCGGTCGGGGAAGAAGATGCTGCCGCAGGCGCTCAGCTGGGTAGTCAGGGCGACGGCCAGCAGGCCGCTCAGAATGCGGGTTCGGGTGTGCATGAAACTGTCCTGAAGGTTGTCCGGGGCAGAACTATACCAAGGCCTCCGTGACAGGCGTCCACTGGCGGCAGCGAGCTCTATAATCGGCAGCCTGCCTGGAGTGCCCGATGAATCCGCTACCCATAGACGCCGTTCTGCCTGCCCTGCGCGAAGCCTTGTCCCTGCGCCACGAAGCCGTGCTGGAGGCCCCGCCCGGCGCCGGCAAGACCACCCGCGTTCCGCTCGCCTTGCTCGACGAGCCCTGGCTCGCCGGGCAAAGCATCCTGATGCTAGAACCGCGCCGGTTGGCCGCGCGGGCGGCGGCCGAGCGGCTGGCCGCCGAGCTGGGGGAGAAGGTCGGCGAGACGGTCGGCTACCGCATCCGCCTGGACAGCCGGGTCGGTCCGCGCACGCGCATCGAGGTGGTCACCGAGGGCATCCTCACCCGCCGCCTGCAGGACGATCCGGCGCTGGAGGGTGTTGGTCTGGTGATCTTCGACGAGTTCCACGAGCGCAGCCTGGACGCCGACCTGGCTCTGGCGCTGACCCTCAACGGGCGCGCCCTGCTGCGCGACACGCCGCTCAAGGTGTTGCCGATGTCCGCCACCCTGGAGGGCGAGCGGCTTGCCACGCTGTTGGACGATGCGCCGGTGGTGTGCAGCGAGGGGCGCATGTTCTCGGTGGAGATCCGCTGGGGACGGCCCACGGCGCCCGGCGAGCGGCTTGAGCCAAGGGTTCTGCAGACGGTACTGCAGGCGCTCGAAGAGGAGGGTGGCAGCCTGCTGGTGTTCCTTCCCGGCCAGGCGGAGATTCGCCGCCTCCACGAGCAGCTCGGCGAGGCCCTGGCAGGGCGCACCGACATCTTCCTCTGCCCGCTGCACGGCGAGCTGGAGCTGGCCGCCCAGCGCGCCGCCATCGAGCCGGCGCCGGTCGGCCAGCGCAAGATCGTGCTGGCCACCAACATCGCCGAGACCAGTCTGACCATCGACGGCGTGCGCGTGGTGGTCGATGCGGGCCTGGCGCGGGTGCCGCGTTTCGACCCGGACAGCGGCATGACCCGTCTGAACACCCAGCGCATCTCCCGGGCCTCGGCGACCCAGCGCGCCGGGCGTGCCGGGCGCCTGGAGCCGGGGGTGTGCTACCGGCTGTGGTCGCAGGCGCAGCACGAGCAGCTGGCCGCCCACGACGGCGCGGAAATCCTCCAGGCGGATCTCGCCGGGCTGGCCCTGCAGCTGGCCCGCTGGGGCGTCACACCGGCCGAGCTGGCCTGGCTCGACGCGCCGCCGGCGGCCGCCTTCGCCCAGGCCCGCGAGCTGCTGGCGCGGCTCGGCGCGCTGAAGGCCAACGGCGGTCTGAGTGCCCACGGCCAGGCCATGGCCATGTTGCCGGCGCACCCGCGCATCGCCCACCTGCTGCTGCGTGGTCAGGCGCTGAGCCTCGGTGCGCTGGCCTGCGACCTCGCTGCGCTGCTTGCCGAGCGCGGCATCCTGCGCGGCGTTGGCGCCGACCTGCACAGCCGGCTGGCCCTGCTCGGTGGTGCGGAGAAGGCTGGGCGCGGCGCCCAGGGCGGCGTGCAGCGCGCCCGCCAGCTGTCCCGCCAGTACCGCGGTCTGCTGCGCGGCACACCGGCCGAGCCGGTCGCCGATCCCGAGCATCCGCGCTGGCTCGGTGCGTTGCTGGCCTTCGCCTACCCGGACCGCATCGCCTGCCAGCGTCGTCCCGGCGGCGGCGAATACCGTCTGGCCAACGGCCGCGCCGCGCTGTTCGCCGAGCCGGATGCACTGATGAAGCACGCGTGGCTGGTGGTCGCCGATCTGGGCAGCCGCCAGGGCCAGCGCGAGGAGCGCATCTACCTGGCCGCCGAGCTGGAGCCGGCTCTGTTCGACACCGTGCTCGCCGAGCAGCTGATGGTGCGCGACGAACTGGACTGGGACGAGCGCGAGGGTGTGCTGCGCGCCGAGCGCCAGCGGCGGGTCGGCGAGCTGGTGCTGGAGCGCCAGGCGCTGCCGGGCCTTGACGAGGCGGCCCGTGGCCGGGCACTGGTCGGCCTGGTGCGGCGCAAGGGCCTGGAGCTGCTGCCCTGGACCCCGGAGCTGCGCCAGAGGCAGGCGCGGGTAGCGCTGCTGCGCCGGCTGGAGCTGACGGAGAAGGGCGAGAGCGACTGGCCAGACCTGTCCGATACGGCCCTGCTGGCGAGCCTGGAGGACTGGCTGCAGCCGTACCTCGGGCGAGTCTCGCGGCTCAGTCACTTCGCCGCCCTGGATCTGCCCGGCATTCTCGCCGCCCAGCTGCCCTGGCCACTGCCGCAGCGCCTCGACGAGCTGGCGCCGACCGCCATCGCTGTGCCGTCCGGCTCGCGTATCCGCCTCGACTACGCCGAGGAGCCGCCGGTGCTCGCCGTGCGCCTGCAGGAGCTGTTCGGTCTGGCCGCGACGCCGCGCATCGCCGACGGTCGGCTGGCCGTCAAGCTGCACCTGCTGTCGCCGGCGCGCCGGCCGGTGCAGGTCACCCAGGATCTGGCCAGCTTCTGGGCCAACACCTATGCCGAGGTGAAGAAGGACCTCAAGGGGCGCTATCCCAAGCACTACTGGCCGGACGATCCGCTGATCGCCGAGCCCACTGCCCGGGCCAAGCCGAGGCAGTAGCAGCGGCCTGCCGGACTATGCTGGAAGGGCGAGGCGGGATTGCCCGCACCGCTCAGGGGAGGCGGCATGCATCGCAAGATCTTTGCCAGCAGGGTGTTCGAGCGCCAGGTAGCGCTGATCAGCGGCGGCTGTTCCAGCGTCGGCCGGGCGCTGGCGACGCGCCTGGCACAGGCCGGTGCGCATCTGGCAATCCTCGACCTCGACCCGCTGGCGCTGGACAGCCTGATCGAGCATCTGGCCGACCACCACAACGCCGAGGCCCTCGGACTGCTTTGTGACGTGACCGATGTGCAAGCGGTGGAGCGCGCCGTGGCGCTGGTCGGCGAGCGCTTCGGCGGCATCGACTTGCTGGCCTGCTGTGCCGCCGTCGGTCAGCGCGGTACCGTCCTCGATACCGAGCCGGCGGTGTTCCGGCAGGTCATGGCGGTCAATTTCTTCGGCGCCCTGCACTGCGCCCGGGCGGCGCTGCCCAGCCTGCTCGCGCGGCGTGGGCAGATCGTCGTGGCCGGCGCCCTGTCCGCTTTTACCCCACTGCGGCTCGGCCACGGCGCCGAGGCCGCCAGCCGGCAGGCCCTGCTCGGGCTGTTCGAGGCGCTGCGTCTGGAGGTCGCGCCGGACGGGGTCAACGTGATGCTGCTCTGCCCCGGCTCCCGCGCCGTCGTCCCGGACAGCGACGCCTCGCCCGACGACGGTACGGCGGGCCGGCGGCCCTCGGCGCAGGACATCGCCGAGGCGATCTTCCAGGGCGCGCTGCGGCGCCGCCATCTGCTGGTGCTGTCCAGCTGCGACTGGCGCTCCCGGCTGCTGGCGCGGCTCGTTCCGTAGCCGTTCCTGTACCTGTTGGCGCGCCGCTTCCTGCCGCGGAGGGGGCAGATCCTCCAGTTCGGCCTCGCCAAGCCTCTGCCTCTCGATCTGCTGCCGTCGGTCGCTCTTCTGCATGCGCTGCCGTCCGGCCCTGGCGCGGGTCAAGTCGGTGCTGCAGGGCTCGTCGTTGCTGCCCTGGCAGGCGCTCCTCGCCAGAGGCGGGTGGATGGGGGGAGATGAGGGGAGAGGCTTGTCTGCAGCGACGGGAAAGGATATGAACATGCGCGCTCGGTACGACCCCGGGCTCGATATCGGTCTTCGAACTCTAGTAGGTCGTGGGATAACCGCTTCATTTCGTTGTCATTTGTCCTTTTCGTCCGGCGCCGCTCCCGTTGCCCGCTTTTCCAGCAATCATGCGGATTTTGCAGGTAAAATGGCGCCTTTACATTCTGGTGGCCTGTCATGACCTTTGCCTCTCTCGGCCTGATCGAGCCTCTTCTGCAGACTCTGCCCATACTCGGTTACATCCTGCCCACGCCGGTGCAGCGCCAAGCGATTCCCGCGCTGCTTGCCGGTCGCGACCTGCTGGTGGCGGCGCAGACCGGCAGCGGCAAGACCGCCGGTTTCGCTCTGCCGGTGCTGCAGCGACTGACCCTGGAGGGCCCGCCGGTCGCCGCCAACTCTGTGCGCGCGCTGGTGCTGGTGCCGACCCGCGAGTTGGCCGAGCAGGTCCACGGGACCATCCGCGCCTGCGGCATGGAGCTGCCGCTGCGTACCGCGGTGGCCTACGGCGGGGTGAGCATCAATCCGCAGATGATGCTGCTGCGTCCGGGCCTCGACGTGCTGGTGGCCACGCCCGGCCGGCTGCTCGACCTGCACCGGCAGAACGCTGTGCGCTTCGATCAGTTGCAGATCCTCGTGCTCGACGAGGCCGACCGCATGCTCGACCTGGGCTTCGCCCGTGAGCTGGACGAACTCTTCGCCCTGTTGCCGAAGCAGCGCCAGACCCTGCTGTGCTCGGCCACCTTCTCAGACTCGATCCGCCAGATTGCCGCCGGCCTGCTGCGCGATCCGCTGTCGATCGAGATCAACCCTAGCAACTCGACAGCGCCGAGCGTCGAGCAGTGGCTGATCCCGGTGGACAAGAAGCGCAAGGTCGAGCTGTTCCTGCACTTGCTGGAGCGCGAGCGCTGGGGGCAGGTCCTGGTATTCTCACGGACCCGCAAGGGCGTCGAGCGGCTGGCCGAGGAGCTGCAGCAGCACGGCTACCGGGCCGGCGCGATCCACGGCGACCTGCCACAGCCGGCCCGCCTGCGCGCCCTGGAGCAGTTCAAGGCCGGCGAACTGCAGGTGCTGGTAGCCACCGACGTGGCTTCCCGCGGGCTGGACATCCAGGGCCTGCCGCTGGTGGTCAACCTCGATCTGCCGGTCGCCCCCGAGTACTACGTGCACCGCATCGGCCGCACCGGCCGTGCCGGCGCCAGCGGCGAGGCGATCTCGCTGGTGTGTGCCGACGAGGTCGAACAGCTGGCCGCGATCGAGCTGCTGATCCGCCAGCTGCTGCCGCGCCGCGAGGAGCCCGAGTTCAGCCCCGAGCACCGGGTGCCGGAAACCGCCCTGGGCGGCGCGATCCTGAAGAAGCCGAAAAAGCCCAAGCAGAAGCTGATTCCCGGCACCGACGCCAAGAGCCGGATCCACCTCGGCAATCTGCTCGACGACAGGGCTCGGCCGCCGGTGGAGGCGGTGCGCCAGATGCCCAACTTGAGTGCTCCGCCGGGCAAGAAGAAGTAGGCCGGGCCGAGCGGGCGCCTAGCGATAGCCCAGCCAGTGCAGTATGCCGTGGGCGGCGGCGTGGCCGCTGGCGAAGCAGGCTGTGAGCAGATAGCCGCCGGTGGGCGCCTCCCAGTCGAGCATCTCACCGGCGCAGAACGTCCCCGGCATGTCGCGCAGCATCAGATTGTCGTCCAGCGCTTCGAAGGGCACCCCGCCGGCACTGCTGATCGCCTCGTCCAGTGGCCGTGAGCGCACCAGGGGCAGCGGCAGCGCCTTGATCAGCCCCGCCAGCCGTGCTGGTTCGGCGAAGGCCTCGGCCGGCGCCAGTTCGCGAAGCAGGGCGGCCTTGACCCCGTCGAGGCCCAGCTGGCCGTGCAGGTGTCTGGCCATGGAGCGCGAGCCGCGCGGCCGGGCCAGGGCGGCGAGCACCTTGGCCGGAGGCTGCTGCGGCAGCAGATCGATGAAGACGGTGGCGCCGCCCTCGGCCTCAATTCTTTGGCGAATCGTCGCGGACAGCGCGTAGACCAGACTGCCCTCGACGCCTCCGGCGGTCAGCACGAACTCGCCGTGACGCGCCGGCTGTCCGTCCAGGAGCAGGCCGACGTTCTTCAGCGGGGCGCCGGCGAAGCGCTCGCGCAGGTGCGCGCTCCAGCCGGCCACGTCGAAGCCGCAATTGGCCGGGCGCAGGGGCGCGACCTTCACTCCGCGCGCTTCCAGCAACGACACCCAGGCGCCGTCCGAACCGAGCCGTGCCCAGCTGCCGCCACCCAGGGCGAGCAGGGTGGCGGCGGGCCTGAGGCAGCGCTTGCCCTCCGCAGTGGCCAGGCGCAGGGCGCCGTCGGCGTCCCAGCCCAGCCACTGGTGGCGGGTATGGATGAGTACTCCGGCCTCGCGCAGACGGCGCAGCCAGGCGCGCAGCAGCGGTGCGGCTTTCATGTCGGCAGGGAACACCCGCCCGGAGCTGCCGACGAAGGTGTCGATGCCCAGGCCGTGCACCCATTGGCGCAGTGCGGCGGCGTCGAAGCCTTCCAGTATCCGCCCGATTTCGCCGCACCGTGCCCCATAACGGGACAGGAAGGACTCGCGCGCCTCCGAGTGGGTGATGTTCATTCCGCCGACCCCGGCGAGCAGGAACTTGCGCCCGACCGAGGGCATGCGCTCGTACAACTCGACAGCGAGGCCTGTCTGGCTCAGCACCTCGGCGGCCATCAGGCCGGCGGGTCCACCGCCGACGATGGCTACCGAGGGAATGGGAGTGACGTCGGGCATGCTGGCTCCGGGGCAGGGGAGGGGGCGCGCATTCTACTCCGCTGGCGGCCTCGCGCAGAGGCTTCAGCCGAGGCCCAGTTCCTGCCAGAGGCGTGCCGCACTGTGGTGGAGGATGCCGTGGCGCCGCGCCAGGGCCGCGCGGTCCTGATCGTAGCCGCCGCCGATCAGGCCGGCCACCGGAATCTCGCGCTCGAGGCAGTGACGCAGCACGGCGTCATCGCGGGCGGCGAGGCCAGCGTCGGTGAGCGCCAGATAGCCGAGGACATCGTCCCGGTGTACATCGACGCCAGCGTCGTAGAGCACGATATCCGGCTGGTACAGCGGCAGCAGGTAGTTCAGCGTATCATCGACCACCCGCAGGTAGTCGGCGTCGCCCATGCCGCGCGGCAGGCCGATGTCCCAGTCGCTACGGGCCTTGCGTGCCGGGAAGTTCTGCTCGCAGTGCAGCGACACCGTGACTGCGTCCGCGGTGCCTTCGAGGATGCGTGCGGTGCCATCGCCCTGGTGCACGTCGCAGTCGAAGATCAACACGCGGCCGACCCGGCCGCTCGCCAGCAGGTAGCCGGCAATCACCGCCAGGTCGTTGAAGATGCAGAAGCCTGACGGATGGTCGTAGTGGGCGTGGTGGGTGCCGCCGGCAAGATGGCAGGCCAGACCGTGTTCGAGGGCCAGTTCGGCGGCCAGCAGCGAGCCGCCCACCGCCAGCAGGGTGCGTCGTGCCAGCGCCGGGGTCCACGGCAGGCCCAGGCGGCGCAGTTCCTCGTGGCTCAGTTCGCCGCTGCAGTAGCGCTCGATGTAGGCCGGGTCGTGGGCCAGGGTGAGGATGTCCGCCGGGCAGGGTTCGGGGCGGCGCAGCTCACCGTCGGAGATCAGGCCGCTGGCGACCAGGTGGTCGCGCAGCAGGCGGAACTTCTCCATGGGAAAGCGGTGGCCGTCCGGGAATGGTGGGCTGTAGTCGTCGTGGTAGACCAGCGGCAGTGGCATGGCGGGGCTCCGCAGGAGGGGGCCGGAGTATGGCGGGCGGTCACGGCGGGGCTCAAGTATGCCGGATCTGGATGTCGCTGATACCGAGTTCCTCGGTGCGGCTTTCCATGCTGGGCTGGGTTGGCTGCTCCCAGGAGGCATCCTCGGCGATCTGCAGCTCCGGAATGTGCCTCAGCAGAATCTGCAGGCGCGGCTCGCTGTAGCCCCCCGGTCAGCGAGTCGGCCTTGCCGTTGATGCGGTACTGGACGGTGTAATGCTCGAGTCTGGTCATGGCGATCTCCCGGTTTGTCGCTGAATCTTTCGGCCTGCACAATCATGCAGTTTCTCAGGCTTGGCCGGTCTATGCTTCCTGATACAGATCGGTAGGTGGCCAGTCTTGACCATGAAGCGCTCAACGCCGATGCTTGCGCGCTTTACTTAAGTGAACCGGGGGTTTAGATGCAGGGGCAGGCGCAAGTCGTCGACTATTTCAAGGAACTGCTGCGTGGCGAGCTGGCTGCGCGCGACCAGTATTTCCTGCACTCGCGGATGTACGCCGACTGGGGCTTGCACAAGCTCTATGAGCGGATGAACCATGAGATGCAGGAGGAGACCCAGCATGCCAACGCACTGCTGGAGCGTATCCTGTTCCTGCAGGGCACGCCGGACATGAGTCCCGAGCCGATCCATCCGGGGCAGACCGTGCCGGAAATGCTGCGCAACGACTTGACCCTGGAGTACCGGGTGCGCGATGCGCTGGCCAAGGGCATCGAGCTCTGCGAGCAGCACGGTGACTACGTCAGCCGCAACATCCTTCAGGCGCAGCTCGACGATACCGAGGAAGACCATGCCTACTGGCTGGAGCAGCAGCTCGGCCTGATCGACCGCATCGGTCTGCAGAACTATCTGCAATCACAGATGTGAACTCCCCTGGGGCGGCGACTGGCGCTCGCAACAGCCGCCTGACTCCAACTCCTTGAGAATCGGGCAGTCCGGACGTTCGTCCCCTCGACAGTGATCCACCAGTTCCCGAAGGGTGTCGCGCAGGCTGGCGAGTTTGTCGATCCGGCGCTCCAGCGTTTCGATATGCGCGCTGGCCAGGGCCTTTACCTCGGCGCTGGTACGCTGCTGGTTCTGCCAGAGGCTGAGCAGCCTGCCGACCTCCTCCAGGGAGAAGCCGAGATCCCGCGAGCGCTTGATGAAGGCGAGACGCTGCAGATCGGTCTCGGCGTAGCGGCGATAGCCATTGTCGCCGCGTCCGGCCGGGGCGATCAGGCCGATGGCCTCGTAATGGCGGATCATCTTGGCGGACAGGCCGCTACGTTTCGCTGCTTGGCCGATATTCATCACTGCTTTCCCCTGCTTGCTGCCGATCCGGCCGCCACGCCGGCTCGTCCCGGAGGCTTGACCTTGCCAGGGTGGCAAGCTTGACACTGTAGGCACCCATACTCCAGAGGAGCGTCACGATGCAGAAGTTTCAAGTGAAGGGCATGAGCTGCGGCCATTGCGTGCGCGCCGTCACCCAGGCCGTGCAGGCGCTGGATGCTGCGGCCGAGGTGCAGGTGGATCTGCCCAGGGGCGAGGTACAGGTGGCCAGCGAGCTGCCAGCCGAGCGGCTGATGGAAGCGATTCGCGAGGAAGGCTACGAGGTGGCTTCGGTCTGAACGAGCGTTCGCCGCTGCCCGTCCGCGCCCGGCCGGACGGCGTGGCATCAGGCGGACGCGTAGCTCTCGGCGATCTGCCAGTCGCTGAGCAGGCCGCTGAACAGGGCGTCGATCATCGCCGGCGCCTCGGCGTAGGTGTCGAACAGGCTGGGATCGCGCAACCGGTCGCTGAGCATGCCGACCAGGGTGGCGTGCAGCAGGCGCGCCGCCAGGCGCGGGCTGATGCCGGGGCGCAGGTGCTCCCGCTCGTGCTCGAACTGCTCCTCGCTCAGGGCGATGAACTGGTTGATGAAGTCGGTGTGGCGCTCCTGCGCATCGTTCAATTCGTGGGTGAATTCGCAGCGCAGCAGCAGGATGGTAAAGAGGTTGCGTTTCTGCTCGTTGCCGGCCAGGCCGGCCATGAGCTCCACGAAGAAATCGCGCAGGTTCTGCAGAGGATGCGCCGTTGTGGGGGCATTCAGCCGCTCGGCTATCTGTTCCGGTCGCGGGCGGACCTGGTTGAGCATTTCGTTGAGCAGATGGCTCTTGTTCTGGAAGTGCCAGTAGACCGCGCCACGGGTCACGCCGCTGGCACGGGCGATCTGCTCCAGACTGGTATGGGCCACGCCGTTTTGCAGGAACAGCAGCTCGGCGGTGGCCAGGATGGTTTCACGGGTCTTTTCGGCATCAGCTTTGGTTCGGCGCATAGTGTTCTGAATGATTGGCGGTGATAAGGTCTAGTTATTGATTGGTCTGGCCATCGGTTCTGCGCATGGTCGAGGCAACTCATCCAAGAGCTGCCGCCCGCGCTCTGTGAAGTCACAGAGTTTACTCGCTTTTTTATGGGGAGAGCTCTGTTTACAAACATATGCGTATGTAACATCATCGCCGTCGTCCCTGACGGATACCGATGCGTTGTCCGTCCTTTCCCTGTTCTTCAAGACATTCCGCCGTGCTCCTTGCTGCGGAGGGAGCGTGCCAACGTGACTCTACCTCTGCTGCTGATTCTCGGCGCTCTCACGGCTTTCGGGCCGTTGGCCATGGATTTCTATCTGCCCAGCTTTCCGGCCCTGGCCGCGGCCTTCGGCACTGATGTGGAGCGGATCCAGCTGTCCTTGGCGGCTTATTTCATTGGCATGCCCATTGGCCAACTGGCCTACGGGCCGCTGGCCGACCGTTTCGGCCGGCGTTTGCCGCTGCTCTTCGGCGTCGGGCTGTTCAGCCTGGCGTCGCTGGCCTGCGCCCTGGCCAGTAGCCTCGAGCAGCTGATCGTGGCACGCTTTGCCCAGGCTCTCGGCGGTTGTGCCGGAATGGTGGTGGCGCGCACCGTGGTGCGCGATCTGTGCGATCCGCTGAGCACGGCGCGGGTCTTTTCCCAACTGATGTTGGTGATGGGCCTGGCGCCGATCCTCGCGCCCCTGGCCGGCGGGCTGCTGCTCTTGGCGTACGGCTGGCAGTCGATTTTCATCAGCCTGGGCCTGTTCGGCGTGCTGACCGGCCTGGCGGTGGCCCTGCGGCTGCCGGAAACCCTGGCCGCCGACGCGCCGCGGCCGTCCATCGGCGACGGCTTCCGGCACTACGCCAGGCTGCTGCGCGACCGGGAATTTCTGACCTTCAGCCTGGTCGGCGGGGTGGCCATGGCCGGGATGTTCGCCTACATCACCGGCTCGCCGTTCCTCTTCATCGAACTCTACGGAGTGCCAGCGGAGCACTACGGCTGGCTGTTCGGCAGCAATGCGGCGGGCTTTATTCTAGTTTCCCAGCTCAACGCCCGCGTGCTGCGCTGGCGCGGCCCTGGGTTCTGGCTGCGGCGGGTAGTCTGGTTGTATGCCTTGAGCGCACTGGTCCTGCTGCTGGTGGCGCTGGCACGGCCGGCGGCGCTGTGGCCGCTGCTGCCGCCGCTGTTCGTCTGCATTGCCAGTCTCGGGGCGATCATGCCCAACGCCGTGGCCTGTGCCCTGGCAGCACAGGGCAGCCAGGCCGGCAGTGCCTCGGCACTGATGGGCAGTCTGCAATTCTTTGTGGCTGCGCTGGCCTCGGCCCTGGTCGGTGCGCTGCACGACGGCAGCGCACTGCCCATGGCCCAGGTGATCGGCCTCTGTGCGCTGGCCGCGGCAGGGCTCGCCTGGTACAGCGGTCAGCTGGATACGCAGGTTCGCTAAGGCGCGCGGCAGCCAGGCCTTTTTTCGCCTGTTCCGGGCCTTGGGGCAGGCTGTCGGATTTACGCTGCAAGTATTTAAGGCGGTTTTAAGCTTTCAAGGGCAAAGTCGCTTCGACCTTACCCCTACCCGATACGAGGGATGGACAATGCGCAAGATGATACTGCTGGGCCTCGTCCTGACCTCGCCGCTGGTTTTCGCCGGTCCTCAGTGCACCGAAATCGACAAGACTCAGTGGCAGGACCAGACCAAGTTCCAGGCGCATCTCAAGGCCCAGGGCTACGAGATCAAGAGGTTCAAGGTTACCGATGGCAATTGCTACGAGATCTACGGTTTCGACAAGGACAAGCGCAAGGTCGAGATCTATTTCGATCCGGTAAGCGGGCGGCCGGTCAAGGAAGAGATCGAGGACTGAACCGTGAGCGCCGAAACCCTGCGCCTCTGGGATCCGCTGGTGCGCCTGTTCCACTGGTCGCTGGCCGGCGTGTTCGTCGCCAACTACTTCTTCACCGAAGAGGGCGAGTTCTGGCACGTCTGGCTGGGTTATTACGCGGTGGCCTGGCTGCCCGTACGTGTGTTGTGGGGTTTCGTCGGTTCGCCGGCGGCGCGCTGGGCGGACTTCTGGCCGACCCGGGCGAGCCTGGCCGAGCACCTGCAGGCGCTGAGGACCGGGCGCCCGTACCACCGGCTCGGTCATTCGCCGCTGGGTGCTCTGGTGATGATTCTGATGATGGCCTGCATGTTCGGTCTCGGCCTGAGCGGTTTCCTGATGCAGGAGGTCGACTACTTCTGGGGCTCGGAGGGCGTCGAGAAGGTACACGAGCTGCTCGCCAATGGCCTGCTCCTGCTGGTTTGCCTGCATGTGGCGGCGGCTTTGCTGGAGAGCGTCCGCCTGCGTGAGAACCTGCCGCTGTCGATGATTACCGGCAGGCGGCGCAAGCTGTAGCGAAGTGATCCAACAGGCCGGACTGGCGATTTTTTGCGCAGAACGCTGCAGCCCGCATGGGCTCGGCATCTGGTCCGTTCATCCCAAGTTTATCCACAGGATTTTCCCCGCTGACTGTTGAGAAGCTGGACTCTCTTGGCGACAATCCTGCTCCAGGGTATAAGCCGTGGTACGGGCGTGCCGGGCAAAAAGTGCGCGCGTCTCGGTGGGCCGCAGCTGCTCGGGGCAACAACCAGATATCTGGAGGTTATCCACAGTCGAGTCCACAGCTTTTGGGGGTAACTGCTGGCCGATGCCGCGTGCTCAGTCATATTCCGCCGGCTCGTGGTCACCGAGCAGACGCCGCTGGCGCGCCGTGCAGGCGGCCAGCACCGCCGGGTCGAAGCGCCAATGCAGATAGGGCGAGAACTTCTGCGCCACCATCCGCCGGCCGTAGTGCACCTGCAGTAGATAGCGTGTCCGGTCGGCCGTGCGGTTGCGGCTGCCGGCGTGCCAGAGTTCGCTGCGAAAGAGCAGCACGTCGCCGGCCCGGCACAGCACCGGCTCGAGCGCGCGGCTCTGCCAGCGGCTCTCGCCCGGGCGGGGCGGGCGGCCGGCGCGGTGGCTGCCGGGGATGACCAGGGTCGGACAGAGCGCCTCGTCGATCTCGTCGAGATAGAGATGCGCCGTGCAGATCTGCATGGGCAGGCGGAAGGCCGGGTCGGCGAGCAGTGCCGGCGGCAGCTCCATGACCAGGTAGTCCAGGTGCAGGTCGGCGCCGATGAAGCCGGGATGGCAGCGCCAGGCGGTCTGGCCGATCACGTGGCAGTCGGCGCCGAGGGCTGCCTCGGCCAATTCGATTATCCCCGGCAGGTCGAGGTAGGGCAGCCACAGAGGCGAGCGGTTGAATACACATTTATAGTGATCGACCAGGCCGGTGTAGTCCCAGTGTTCGGGTTCGAGGCGGTCGATGGCGCTGCGCAGCGTGGCGATTTGCCCGACATCCAGCACGCCGGGCAGCAGCACGAAACCCTTCTCGTGCAGGGCCTGCAGGCGCCGGATGGTCAGCTCCGGGGAGATGGCGTCGTGTGACATGGCATCTTCCTTTCCGCTTTTTGCTCCAGTCTAGAGTCGCCGACGCGGGGCCTGCATCCGTTATGCTGCGGTTCTCGCCCCCTGCCGCCCGGGACCTTCCATGACCCTGCACTGCGAAGAGGTTCGCCTCAATCTGCCCCATATCGAACTGGCCGCCCACCTCTACGGACCGGAGGACGGCCTGCCGGTGCTGGCCCTGCATGGCTGGTTGGACAATGCCATGAGCTTCTCCCGCCTGGCACCGCGCCTCACAGGGCTGCGCATCGTCGCCCTGGACTTCCCCGGCCACGGTCATTCCGCCCATCGTCCGGCCGGCCTGGGCTACAGCCATTGGGAGCATGCCTACGACGTGCTGCAGGTTGCCGAGCAGTTCGGCTGGCAGCGTTTCTCCCTGCTCGGGCACTCCATGGGCGCCATCGTCGCCGTACTGCTGGCCGGCGCGCTGCCGGAGCGGATCGAGCGGCTGGCACTGATCGACGGCGGCATGCCGATCACCCGCGCGGCCGTAGAGGCCCCGCTCCAGCTCGGCGATGCCCTGCGCGGGCACCTGGCGCTGGCCGGCAAGCGCAAGCCGGTCTACGAGACCATCGAGCGGGCCGTGCAGGCACGCATGCACGGGGTTGCCGCGCTGAGCCGCGAGGCCGCCGAACGGCTCGCCGAGCGCGGCCTGATGCCGGTGCCCGGTGGCTATACCTGGCGGGCCGACAGCCGCCTGCGGCTGCCCTATCCGCTGCGCCTGGATCCGGCTCAGGCCGAGGCCTTCGTCCGCGCAGTGCGCTGCCCGGTCAATCTGGTGCTGGCCCGCAAGGGACTGCTGGCCGGTCGGCCGCCAGTGGCGGCGCTGCTGAAGGAACTATCCTTTGAGGTGCACGAGCTGCCCGGCGGGCATCATCTGCATCTGGACGACGAAGCCGGTGCCCAAGCTGTAGCAGACTGTTTCAAAGCTTTCTTCCATGTGACTTGACTTGCCGGGGGCGGCTCGGGAAAGTGGCGGCAACCTGGGAAGACCCCATGACGGGGCAGTGTGCGGCCATTCCAGCCAAACTCCCGCCATCCCGTTCGAGCCGAGCCTTCGAGGAGCCGGATGCGCCTGACCATTTTCTGCTGCCTGGCTCTGGCCAGCAGCCTCCTGCCGGCCGCCGACCTGCCGGACAGTCACGACCTTGAAGTGCTGCCGCGTTACCCCAATGCCGAGATCGTCGCGTTTCGCCAGGGCGACGCGGAGCGCAGCTATCCCCTGGGCGGCATCCGGCGGATCAGCGGTCGCCTGCGCTATGAGCGCGAAGTGTTGGTTGAAGGCGCGCTGACCGCGGCGACCTACCGGCTGCCCGTCGGGCATGCCGCCGCGGAGGCCTTCACCCGGGCCCGCGAGGTGCTGCTCGGGCAGGGCGCGGAACTGCTCTATTGGTGCGACGGGCGCGAGTGCGGCTCCAGCAGCTTGTGGGCGAATACGGTGTTCGGCAACGCTCGCCTGTACGGTCCGGACGAGCGCCAGGCCTACGCGCTGCTGCGCCTGGCTGCGCCGCGCCGGGACAGCCTGCTGGCATTGTATGCCATCACCCGGGGCAACCGGCGGGACTACCTGCATGCCGAGCAGCTCGACGCCGCTGGCGCCCTCGGCGAGCTGCTGCCGACCCCGGCTACCCTGTTGCGTCAGCTGCGCACCGATGGCCAGCTGCTGCTGCCTGAGCTGACCGGCGAACCCGGCGCAGCCTGGATCGAACTGCTGGCCCGCAGCTTGATGCTCGACAGCACCCTGCGAGTCGCCCTGGCCGGAGCGCAGGCGCCTGCCTGGCGCGCCGCATTGGTCGAGCGGGGCGTGCGGGCCGCGCGTCTGGAGCTGGACGAGGCGTCCGTTGCCGGGCTACGCCTGAGTCGCCTGCAGTGAGCCGGGGCAGCACGCGTCCGGCTGTTGTCCGGCACTTTTTCTGCAATCCGTCTTCTGCAAAATGCCCATACTGTCGAGCCCTTGGCTGCCTTTCCGATGGAGTTGCGAATCCGAATGTCCAGTAATGATCGTCTGCTGGTGCTGCTGCTGCTGCTGTCGCTGCTCGGCGCCTGCCTGTGGGTGCTGCTGCCGTTCGCCTCGGCGCTGTTCTGGGCTGCGGTGCTGGCCTTTGCCAGCTGGCCGCTGATGCGCCTGCTGACCGCCCGGCTGAACGGACGGGCGTCGGTGGCAGCCGGCCTGCTGACCGCCGGCTGGATGATCCTGGTGGCGGTGCCGCTGCTGCTGCTCGGCTTCAACCTGGCCGACTACATCCGCGAACTTACCGTACTGATCAACACGTTGCGCCTCGAAGGCTTGCCGCCGCCACCGGAGTGGCTGGTCGGGCTGCCGCTGGTCGGAGACGAGCTGGCCGATATGTGGCGTGCCCTCGACCAGCAGGGGACGGCTTTCTTCGCGACCCTCAAGCCCTACCTCGGCCAGGTCGGCAACTGGCTGCTGGCACGCAGCGCGAGGATCGCCGGCGGCATGCTGGAGCTAGTGCTGAGTCTGGTGCTGGTGTTTTTCTTCTACCGCGACGGGCCGCGCCTGGAGCGCTTCGTGCAGAGCCTGCTGGAGCGGCTGATCGGCGAGCGCGCCGAGCATTACCTGGAGCTGGTTGCCGCCACCGTGCAGCGGGTGGTCAACGGGGTGATCGGCACCGCTGCGGCCCAGGGGCTGCTGGCGCTGATCGGCTTCTGGATCGCCGGCGTTCCCGGAGCGTTGCTGCTCGGCATCCTCACCTTCGCGCTCAGCCTGATTCCCATGGGACCGCCGCTGGTCTGGATGCCGGCCACCGCCTGGCTGGTCTGGCAGGGCGATTACGGCTACGCGATCTTCCTCGGCATCTGGGGCATGTTCGTGATCAGCGGTGTGGACAACGTGCTCAAGCCCTACCTGATCAGCCGCGGCGGCAACCTGCCGCTGGTGCTGGTGCTGCTCGGCGTATTCGGCGGGATCTATGCTTTCGGCTTCATGGGCCTGTTCCTCGGCCCGACACTGCTGGCGGTGGCCTACAGCCTGCTCAGCGACTGGGTGATCGAACCCGGGCCGGCGGGCCGGGGGGCGGCGGGCGATGTGCGGGCCAGCCATGTGAAGCAGGGGGAGATCGAGGAGGAGCGGATCTCCTAGACCTGCTGCTCACGCTCGAAGGCATCCAGGCTGTCGCGGGCGATCTCCCGGCCGAGCTGAATCAGCTCCGGCGCCTTGTGGAACTCGAAGAAGCGGCACACCTGCTTGGGCACGTTGATCAGTATGTCCGGCGGGTAACCGGCGATCTTGTACTGGGTCAGCGCGGTCTGCATGACCTCGAAGCTCTGGTTGACCAGATCGAGCAGCGTCGCCGGACCGAGGGAGTCGACCACCCTGGCACCGCTAGCCGATTTCGGCGAGCTTTCCATTTCCATGCCGGGCTGCTCGTCCAGTTCGCTGCGCAGGTCGGGCACCGGCAGCGGCGCGCTCTCTTCCTCGCGCCGGCGAAACGGCAGGCGCGAGCCGAGCGAGTCGAGCATGGCGTCAACTCGTCCCTTGAGTGCTGTCTGGCGGTCGTTTACCGGCAGCCGGTAATGCTTGTGGTTGGTCGCGCCGAGGTTGACCGCGACGATCAGGTCGCAGTGGCTGGAAACCACAGGGACGATCGGCAGCGGGTTGAGCAGGCCACCGTCGACCAGCATGTGATGGCCCTTGGTCACCGGCGTGAACAGGCTGGGGATCGCTGCCGAGGCGCGCATCGCCTGGTGCAGGCAGCCTTCCTGGAACCACACCTCCTGATGGGTGGTGAGATCGGTGGCCACCGCGGTGAAGGGGATCGGTAGGTTCTCGATGTTCACCTCGCCGACGATCTCGCGGATGCGCGCGAAGATCTTGTCGCCGCGGATCACCCCCAGGCTGAAGCTGACGTCGAGCAGGCGCAGCAGGCCCAGGTAGTCCAGGCTCTCGATCCACTGTCGATACTCGGCCAGCTTGCCGGCGGCATGGATGCCGCCGATCACTGCGCCCATGGAGCAGCCGGCGAGGCAGCCGATCTCGTAGCCACGAGCCTCGAGTTCCTCGATCACCCCGATATGGGCATAGCCCCGCGCCCCGCCCGAACCCAGTACCAATGCTACCCGCTTGCCCATGGAACCCCCCGTGCCGCTTGTCCTTCGAACCATACGCCGGGCATGGCGCGGCGCCAAGGTGCGCTTTTGCTACAATTCGCCGCCTGTTCAGTTCCCCTCCGAGGATGCCCCGTGAGCGAGCCCATCCGTCTGACCCAGTACAGCCATGGCGCCGGCTGTGGCTGCAAGATTGCCCCCAAGGTGCTGGAAGTGATCCTCGCCGGCAGCGGCGCACAGAACCTCGACCCGAAGCTCTGGGTCGGCAACGCCTCGCGCGACGACGCCGCCGTGTATGCCATCGACGAGGAGCGCGGGCTGGTTTCCACCACCGATTTTTTCATGCCGATCGTCGACGATCCCTTCGATTTCGGCCGCATCGCCGCGACTAACGCCATCAGCGACATCTATGCAATGGGCGGCGACCCGCTGCTGGCCATCGCCATCCTCGGCTGGCCGATCAACGTACTCAAGCCGGAGGTGGCCCGCGAGGTGATCGCCGGTGGTCGGGCGGTCTGCGATGCTGCGGGCATCCCGCTGGCCGGCGGGCACTCCATCGACACGCCGGAGCCGATCTTCGGCCTCGCGGTGACTGGTATGGTGGAAAAGCGACTTCTCAAGCGCAACGATACCGCCACCCTGGGCTGCCGCCTGTATCTGACCAAGCCGCTGGGCATCGGTATCCTCACCACCGCGGAGAAAAAGTCCAAGCTGCGTGCCCAGGACGCGAGCCTGGCGCGCGACTGGATGTGCGTCCTGAACAAGCCGGGCAGCCGCTTTGGCAAGCTGGCGGGGGTCAAGGCGATGACCGACGTCACCGGCTTCGGCCTGCTCGGCCACCTGGTCGAGATGGCCGACGGCAGCGGGCTGTCGGCGCGCATCGACTTCGCCGCGGTGCCGCGCCTCGCCGACCTGGAGTACTATCTGGAGCAGGGCTGCGTGCCCGGCGGCACCCTGCGCAACTTCGACAGCTTCGGCGAGCGCATCGCGCCGCTGCCGGAGCTGTGCAAGCTAGTCCTCTGCGACCCGCAGACCAGTGGCGGCCTGCTGGTCGCGGTGAGCCCCGAGGGCGAGGCGGAGTTCCTCGCCACGGCCGCCGAGCTGGGCCTGGCCTTGGCGCCGATCGGCGAACTGGTCGAGCGACAGAGTCTGGCGGTTGAGGTGCTCTTTTGATGCGCTCCGATACCGCCGACTATCATCAGCTTTTCCTCGATACCGTACCCATGATGGACACCCGCGCCCCGGTGGAATTTGCCTGTGGCGCCTTTCCCGGCGTGCTCAACCTGCCGCTGATGACCGACAGTGAACGGCAGAAGGTCGGCACCTGCTACAAGCAGCACGGCCAGCAGGCGGCCATCGAACTCGGCCACCGGCTGGTTTCCGGCAGGACCAAGGAACTGCGCATCCAGGCCTGGGCGGACTTCGCCCGCGCCCATCCCGACGGCTACCTGTACTGCTTCCGCGGTGGCCTGCGCTCGCAGATCGTCCAGCAATGGCTGAAGGACGAGGCCGGCATCGACTACCCGCGGGTGATCGGCGGCTACAAGGCAATGCGCGGCTTCCTCCTCGACACCACCCGCCAGGCCACGGAGCAGTGTGAGTTCCTCCTGGTCGGCGGCCTCACCGGCACCGGCAAGACCGAGGTGATCGCTGCGCTCGGCAACAGCCTGGACCTGGAGGGCCACGCCAATCATCGTGGCTCCAGCTTCGGCAAGCGTGCCACATCGCAGCCGGCGCAGATCGATTTCGAGAACCGCCTGGCCATCGACATCCTGAAGAAGCGCGCGGCCGGCATCAGCCAGTTCGTGCTGGAGGACGAGAGTCGTCTGGTCGGCAGCTGCTCGCTGCCGCTGGAACTCCACCAGGGCATGCAGGGCTACCCGCTGGCCTGGCTGGAGGACAGCTTCGAGGGGCGCGTCGAGCGCATCCTGCGTGATTACGTGATCGACCTGTGCGCCGAGTTCGTTGCCGTCGAGGGGCCGGAGGCCGGCTTCGCCGCCTTCGCCGCGCGCCTCACGCAGAGCCTGGCGAACATCGTCAAGCGCCTCGGCGGCGAACGCTACCAGCGGCTGTCCGCGATCATGGATGCGGCGCTCGCCGAGCAGGGCGCCGGTCGCGGCGTCGAGCTGCACCGCGGCTGGATCGTCGGCCTGCTGCGCGAATACTACGATCCGATGTACGCCTACCAGCGTGAGAGCAAGGCCGGGCGCATCGTCTTCTCCGGCGACCAAGCGGCGGTGCTGGCCTATCTGCGCGAACGCGCGGCCGGGGCCGACGGCGGTTGATCCCTGTCGCCGCAGGCTCTCAGCCGATGCTGGGGCGGCCGGCAGCCACCTCCGGGCGTGCCTGCAGGGCACCGTGCAGGTAGCCCTCGAACTGCTCTACGATGGCTTCCCAGCCCTGGTGGCTGGCGTGCTGGCGGGCGTTCAGGCGCACCCGGCGCAGGTTCTCCTCATCCTCCAGCAGCCAGCTCGCCGCCTCGGCGAAGCCGCGCTCGTCGTTTGGCTCGGCCAACGCGCCGTTGTGTCCGTGGCGGATGTGCTGGGCGGCCGCCGCCTGGTCGTAGGCGACCACGCCGAGCCCGGAGGCCAGCGCCTCCAGCACCACGTTGCCGAAGGTTTCCGACAGGCTGGGAAAGAGGAACAGGTCGCCCGAGGCGTAGTGGGTGGCCAGTGCCTCGCCCAGCTGCATGCCGCAGAAATGGGCTTCCGGCCATTGCAGCTGGAGGCTGGCGCGCAGCGGACCGTCGCCGACCACCACCAGCTTCAGCCGGCGCTGCGGATGGGCCGTCTGCAGGCTGCGGAAGCTGCTGCCGAGCAGGCCGAGGTTCTTCTCCACGGCCAGCCGCCCGACGTGCAACACGGCGATGTCGTCGTCCCCCACCCCCCAGCTGGCGCGCAGGCTGGCGGAGCGCCGAGCGGGGTGGAACAGCCGGCTGTCGACCCCGCGAGAGAGAAGTCCCAGCCGCTCGAAGCCGCGCCGGGTCAGCTCCATGCGCTGGCTGGCGCTGGGCACCAGGGTCAGCCGGGAGTGGTTGTGGAACCAGCGCAGGTAGCGGGTCAGCAGGCGGGTCAGCAGGCCGAAGCCGTAATGGCCGCTGTACTGCTGGAAGTTGGTGTGGAAGCCGCTGACCGCCGGAATCCCCAGGCGTCGCGCGCAGCGCAGGGCGGACAGACCCAGTGGGCCTTCGGTGGCGATGTAGATCACGTCCGGGCGTTCGCGCTTCCAGCGGTGCAGCAGCTTGCCAGTGGCCGACTGACCCCACTGCAGCCCCGGGTAGCCGGGCAGCGGCCAGCCGCGGGTCAGCAGCAGCTGCTCGTCGCTGCGCCGGCCCTGGTCGGCGTTCTGTCGGGGGCGAACCAGTTGCAGACGATGGCCACGGTCGCGCAGTCCGGCGCACAGCCGGCCCAGGGTGTTGGCGACGCCGTTGACCTCGGGGGGAAAGGTTTCGCTGATCAGGGCGATATGCAGGGCGGTAGTCATAGCATCAGTCTCGGACGATGACATGTCAGACAGATGACGGACTATTGACGTTCCGGTGACGACCGCCGTTTTGCTGCGACGTCTGCACGCCGCCCTCGCGCACCCAGAACAGCGTGGCGCCGGCCACCGCGGCGGGCATCACCAGCAGGTTCAGGCCCGGCACCAGCAGCGCGGCATAGGTGACGCCGCCAAAGCTCAGGCTCTGCCAGCGCCGCGCACGCAGCCAGGCGAGCATGGCGTCCCAGGAGAGCTTGTTATTGTCGGCCGGGTAGTCGATGTACTGCACGGCCATCATCCATACGCCGAACAGCAGCCAGAGTGGTGGGGCGAGCAGATTGAGCACCGGGATGAAGGAGAGGACCAGCAGAAACAGCGCCCGTGGCAGCAGATAGGTCAGCTTGCGCCACTCGCGGCTGAAGGTGCGTGGCACCAGGGCGACCAACTCGCGCCAGTGAAAAGACGGGAAGGGGTCCTCGCCGCGCACCACCACTTCCACCTTTTCCGCCAGGAAGCCATTGAAGGGCGCGGCGATGACCGTCGCCAGGAGGGTGAAGGTGAAGAACACGATCAGCACCACCAGTCCGACGAACAGCGGCCACAGCAGGTAGTCGAGGAAGGCCAGCCACTGCGGCAGGTTGGGCATGAGGGTGTCGACCCAGAGCTCGAACTGGTGCACCGCCAGGCCGATCAGCGCAGCGAAGAGCAGCAGGTTGACCGCCAGCGGTAGCAGGACGAACAGCCGCAAGCCAGGACTGAGGACCAGTTTCAGGCCTTCGCGCAGGTAATGTGGGCCGGACAGGACAGACTGGGGCATGGAGTTCTCCGGAGTCAGATTCGCGCCGACCTTACCGGCTTTGCCGGGGCAGGAAAAGCACTGCCAGGGACAATGATAGAAATTACCTATGAAGAAGATTAATTTTGAGAATTTCCGTATGCCGGGCTCAGCAGGTAACTTGCCATCATTGATTTGAGAACTACTCCACAGTTGCTGGGGCCTCCGCTCTCCTTGAAGTCTTCCCTTAGCGTGGTGGCCCCTTTTTCTTTTCCTGTTCAGGCCTCATGGCGGGTTGTTGCAGCGCACACCGCTCGGGCCGTTTTATTCCCCTCCGCGCCGTGCCGTGGCTCCCCTGGCCACGGCAGCGTGTGCCGCGCATCAGCGCCGACACAGCATCCTTACCCTTCTTCGCCCCTTCTTCGCCGCTCCTCCCCAGACTACCTAAGCCGATAGCGTATAAGCCCATTGGCCGGGCGATGAAGATAGGCTCTGCCTATGAGTGGTATTGGCTTTAAGCATTTCCTCTGCTGGGGGGGAGGGCGTTAAGGTGCCGTTCATCCTATTGTGATTCAGTCGATGGACAGGAGAGCCTTGCGCTTCCCGGTCGACCCGCTGCTGGCGGTCCCTCATCACCAAACCAACCCTGCAAAGGAAAATCCGTGAAAAAGCTCCCCCTTGTCGTCGGTGCCTGCGTAGCCGGCTACCTGGCCACCGTGTTCGTCGTCGACCGCTTCGATGAGCGCGTCAGCCGCCAGCACCTGGCCGGCGCCGAGCTGAAAGACCTGGACCGCCCGACCATCGAGGCCTTCAAGGTGCTGAACAGCAACGGCTGCCAGTACTGCCACAGCCGCAACAGCGAACTGCCGTTCTACGCTGACCTGCCGATCGCCAAGCAGTTGATGGAGAAGGATGTCGAGATGGCCCAGCGCCAGTTCAACATCGAGTCGCTGCTGGCCAACGTGCTGCAGGACAAGGCGGTGTCGGAAGTGGACCTGGCCAAGATCGAGTCGGTCATGCAGGACAACGCCATGCCGCCGAACCTCTACCTGGGCATGCACTGGCGCTCCCGGCTTTCCGACGCGGAGAAGGGCGTGCTGCTCGACTGGGTGAAAGCCGAGCGCCTCAAGCAGCACCCAGCCGGCAACGTCGACGGCGCTTTCAAGTACGAAGCGATACAGCCCATCACCACGACCTTCCTGGTGAGCGCTGCCAAGGTCGCGCTGGGCGAGAAGCTCTACCACGACACCCGCCTGTCCGGCGACGACAGCGTGTCCTGCGCGAGCTGTCATGCGCTGGACAAGGGCGGGGTCGACCGTCTGGACGTTTCCGTCGGCGTGGGCGGCTCGAAAGGCCCGATCAACGCGCCGACGGTGTTCAACTCCGCCTTCAACGTGCACCAGTTCTGGGATGGCCGGGCCGCCGATCTGCAGGAGCAGGCAGGCGGGCCGCCGATGAACCCGCTGGAGATGGCCTCGACCTCGTGGCAGCAGATCGTCGGCAAGCTGGCGCAGGACGGGCCGCTGAGCGCGGAGTTCGCCGCCATCTACCAGGACGGCATCACCGCGAACAACATCACCGACGCCATCGCCGAGTTCGAGAAGACCCTGATCACGCCGAACAGCCGCTTCGATCTCTTCCTGAAGGGGAATATCGACGCCCTGAGCAGCGTGGAGAAGGAAGGCTATGAACTGTTCAAGGCCACCAAGTGCGCGACCTGCCACGTGGGCGAGGCGATGGGCGGCCAGTCCTTCGAACTGATGGGTGTGAAGGGGGATTACTTCGCCGAGCGCGGCAATGTCACCGAGGTGGATTACGGGCGCTACAACGTGACCAAGGATCCGAACGACATGTACCGCTTCAAGGTGCCGACCCTGCGCAACGTCGCCCTGACCGCACCCTATTTCCACGATGCCAGTGCCAAGACTCTGGAAGAGGCGGTCGACAAGATGGCGGAGTACCAGGTCGGCGTGAAGCTGTCGAAGGGCGAGATCGGCAAGATCGTTGCCTTCCTGCAGACCCTCAACGGTCAGTATCGGGGCCAAACCCTGCAGTAGAGTAGCCAGGCGGTGCCGGGGGGCTGCGCCCCCGGCCCTGCTTTTTTCCTTGCGGCTCAGCCTTTGCGGCCGAGCGGCTGGTTCTCGAAATGCACGCCGGCCAGGCCGGACTGCATGAACGCGCGGATGTTGCCGTGGTCGCTGCCCGCGGGGCTGGCCAGCACGGCGCGGTAGTGCTCGCCGAAGGCCAGCAGGGCCTCCTCGTCGCTGAAGCCTTCCAGCAGCGCCAGGCCCAGGGTCTTGCAGGAGCCCTCGTTCTGCCCGGCGGCGTTTTCCACCGAGCCGTTGCCAAAGGCGCTGGGCCGATAGTCGTAGTGCGCGGCAATGAAACCGAGGGTTTCGGCGAAGGCGTGTTCCCCGCTGCGCAGACGGGCACGGAAGTCGTTCAGATCGGTCATTGTTTGCTGCTCTTCTCGAAGGCGGCCCGCTGTTCGGGGCTGGCCTCTTTCTGATATTTGCTTTTCCACTCGTTGTAGGGCATGCCGTAGATCTCCTCGCGCGCCTGCTCGACGCTGAGTTCGATGGAGAGGTCATCGGCGGCGGCCTTCAGCCATTTCCACATGCAGTTGCGACAGAAGCCGGCAAGGTTCATCAGGTCGATATTCTGCACATCCGGCCGGCTGCGCAGGTGCTGGACCAGGCGGCGGAAGGCGGCGGCTTCGAGTTCGATGCGTTGTTCTTCGGTCATCTTGATTCCCCGGCTGACAGTCGTCGGTGGAGAGCGGGACCGCCGGCGAGGCGGCCGTCGCAGGCTGTGTGAAAACTACTGCGCTCGGTCGTGCTGCATTGAAATCAAACCGGGACGCGGCGTCTCAGAATGCTCATTTACACCACGTGAATTGCGCTTCTTCGCCTGATTGACTCGCTGCGCTCGCCCTGCGGGCCAGCCTTCGGCTGTTACTCCGCTTCGCTGCGTTGCGCCTTGCCTGACCTTCGCTCGCTACGTTTTCACACGGCCTGGTCGGGCGCGATCATACTCCGTCGCCGACGGCCCTCACCAGCGCGCCCGGGCGGGCCGCGATCAGGCGTCGCGGCGGGCGGCGAGGGTGATCGACACCGACTCGGCGAAGCGCAGGGCGTGGGGCTTGTCCACCTCCACCTCAGCGTAGCGCACGCTCGCGTGGCTCATCACCAGGTCGAGAATCTCCTGGGTCAGGCGCTCGAGCAGGGCGAAGCGGTTCTCCTCCACGTGGCGGATGACCGCCTTGGTGAGGGTGCGGTAGTTCAGGGCCTGGTCGATGACGTTGTCGCGTACGGCGTCCACGACGGGGTAGAGCACGGTGAGGTTGATCAGCACGTCCTGCTTGTTGAGGATTTCCTCCTCCTTGATGCCGATGTAAGTGCGCAGGCGCAGGTCCTTGACCCGGATCCGCGCCATGCCTGGTTCCAGTCGCGGCATAGCGTATTGCTCCGTCCTGTCGATTGTGGAGGTTGGGGCACTCACTTGAGGTGGCGGCCGCCGTTGACCGTCAGCGTGGTGCCGGTGACATAAGGATTATCCAGCAGATAGCGCAGGCCCAGATAGATCGCTTCGGCGCCGGGCTCGATGCCGAGGACGGACTTGGCCAGGGTTTTGGCCCGGTAGGCGGCGTCGTCCTCCGGTTTGAAAAGGATCAGCGCCGGGGCGATGCCGTTGACCTTGATGCGCGGCGCCAGGCGCGCGGCGAAGGACAGGGTGAGGTTGTCCAGGCCGGCCTTGCTGGCGCTGTAGGCGATGTGCGCGGCGCTGCCCTTGCGCGTCACGTCATCGCCGATGTGCACGATGTCCGCCGGGCTCGAGCGCTCCAGCAGCTCGGCGCAGTGCAGGTTGATCAGGTAGGGCGCCAGCATGTGCACGCTGAACAACCGCTGGAAGGTCTGAGCCTCCTCGCCGGGGGCCTCGCTCAGCCACTCCGAGGCGTTGTGCACGATGGCGCGCAGGCATCCAGTGTGGCTCTTGAGCGCGTTGATGAAGGCGAGGATGCCGGCCTCGTCGGCGAAGTCCGCCTGCAGGGTCAGCGCGCCGCGCTCACGCAGGCGCGAAAGGCCCGGCCGTTCGCGGCGGAAGGTAACGATCAGTGGCTGGCCCTCGTCGAGCAGCCGCTCGGCGCAGTGCAGTCCGATGCGCTGGCTGGCGCCGGTGATCAGGATGGGGGCCGGGGACGCGCTCATGGGGGACTCGCACAGCCGATGGAGTGGGTCCAGCGGCGCAGCATCCGGGTACCTGACCAGTAGTAGGGACGCCGCACCACCGAACCTGTTGGGAACTTATAGGAGTGTCCGACTTTGCACAACCGTACCCACCTTTACCTCAGACGAAGGTATGACGGTTCGATACAGATCTTGCCGCTGTCTTGAGTCGTTAACCTTGGAGTAATGATCATCCATCCAGCTTGATTGAGCGCTCCCCGGCTGCCCCCCCTACCGTGAGGCCTCGATAGCGGAACCCGTGGAGCAAGCATGACAACAACAATTTCCCCCCCGCCGCAGTGGTCGCGCCGGCGCAGCGAGAAGCAGCGCCGGCTCGAGCAGGTGCGTGGCCTCGCCGATGGCGTGGTCCTGCCGAGCGACAGGATAGTCGCCGCCCTGGAAACGCTGATCGCCCCCGGCGATCGCGTGGTGCTGGAAGGCAACAACCAGAAGCAGGCGGACTTCCTGTCCCGCTCGCTGGCCAAGGTCGATCCCGGCAGGCTGCACGATCTGCACATGATCATGCCCAGCGTCAGCCGCGCCGAGCACCTCGACCTGTTCGAGCGCGGCATTGCCCGCAAGCTCGACTTCTCCTTCGCCGGCCCGCAGAGCCTGCGCATCGGCCAGTTGATGGAGGACGGCCTGCTGGAATACCCGCAGGGCGTCCTGATGGGTGGCGAAGCCCTGGGTCAGGGTGATGAAAGTGGCCTCGCGCAGTTCGGCCAGGTCGATCTCGGCCTGGCTGGCGAACGGCGAGTCGACCGGCACGGCAAGGAAGATGTCGTCGCGAAACAGCGGCAGCCAGTCGCAGTCCGGATCGGCCACGCTGTCGTTGAGCGAGACCAGGATGGCGTCCAGCTCGAGGTTCTTCAGCTTGTACAGCAGGTCGATATTGGAGCCGAGGATCAGGTCGATGTTCAGCTCGCTGCGCCGGAGCTTGAGGCCCATGATCAGCTGCGGCACGGTCTTCACCGTCAGCGAGTAGAGCGCGCCGAGCTTGAAGCGTTCGGCGGAGAAGCCGGCGGCCTCACGGGTCAGGCGCACGGTGTCGAGCATGTCGGCGATCAGCTTCTGCGCGCGGTCCTCCAGCACATGGGCGCTTTCCAGTGGACTCAGCTTGCGCCCCTCGCGCTTGAACAGCGGGCAGCGCAGGGCGTTCTCCAGCGAGTGCAGGGCGCGGTGCACGCTGACCGTGCTGGTGTCCAGCTCGGCGGCGGCGCGCGACAGGTTGCCGCTGCGCATGAAGGCCAGGAAGATTTCCAGCTTCTTGAGGGTCAGTTCTTCGTCGATCTGCATGGTGTCGATACCGCTGGATACTTGGGTGGCCACCGCGATCGGCCGCCACTGGTCACCGTTTCGAGTCTACCGAGTGCTGCACCCCCAATACACTGCAGGGCAATCGTATGAAGGGGCAGGTGCAGCCGTTCACTTCCTCTCCCGCGTGCGGGAGAGGGCTGGGGAGAGGGGAGAAAATCGTTCATGCGATTGCCCTGCAATGCACTGTCTGCCGCGACACCCGCAAAGGCAGCGGCAAATTGACAATTGTCTGGAATACCAGACCTGCCGCATCATCTGCACTTTCGACGAAGTCGCCATGTAGTCCGGCAATGGCCGCGGCGGATTCGGCTTTCATTCACCTTTGGTCAATTAAGGAGAGGG
The DNA here is from genome assembly GCF_054779355.1 of Azotobacter armeniacus. NCBI lineage: Bacteria > Pseudomonadati > Pseudomonadota > Gammaproteobacteria > Pseudomonadales > Pseudomonadaceae > Azotobacter > Azotobacter armeniacus. The sequence goes on along the minus strand of NZ_BAAGYK010000120.1, from coordinate 104,886 downwards.
CGTGAACGATATCCAGCATTTCCTGGCTCATGCCATTCAGTTGGAGAAGGAGTCGGCCCGCCGCTACGGTGAGTTGGCCCAAGCCATGCACAAGCTCGGCAACACCGAGGTGGCGGAATTCTTCGAACAGATGTCGCACTATTCCCGCCTGCACCAGAAGGAAGCCATGACGCGTGGCGGCTTTCATGACCTGCCGAAGCTGGCTGCCGACGAATACGACTGGCCCGACGGTTCCAGCCCGGAAGCCGCCTGGGGCCCTGTGGACCCGGACATCGATGTCCTCGGCGCCATGTCGCTGGCCATGCATGGCGAACAGCGCAGCCACGAGTACTACCAGATGATCGCCGACGAAACCGACGATCCGGAGGTGAGGACGATGGCTGCGGAGTTCGCCGAAGAGGAAGCGGATCACGTGGTCCAACTGGAGGTCTGGCAGGCCAACCTGGCGAAACTGACGGCCTGCTGAGTACCGCCTGGACATTCCGCCGGGACTGGAACCTGTCCGGGTCCGGCAGCGCCAACTCTTTCGAAGGCCGGACGAAGATCGACGCTTCGTCCGGCCTTCGGCTTTCAGGGGGTCAGAATTCCAGCGTGGTCGAGAGCTGGAACTGCCGGGGCTCGCCGAGCGATACGAAGTACTGGTTGGCGCTGGACGAGTAGTAGGTCTTGTCGAACAGGTTCTTCACGTTGAGCTGGAGGCTGAGGCTGTGTTCGCCATGCGCTCAGTCGAGCTGTTTCCCGGCCTCGTCAAGCGCTGGCTGGCTTCTGGTCTTCCACAGGGAGACCAGGACGCCGCCGAGCAGGAGGCTGAAGGTCACGCCGAGCGATACCCCGGCCGGAATCTTGCCGATGAGGTTGACCAGGAGGATCTTGCAGCCGATGAACACCAGCACCAGGGCCAGGGCATATTTCAGGTAGGCGAAGCGGTGGATGAGGGCCGCCAGGGCGAAGTACAGCGCCCGCAGGCCGAGGACGGCGAAGATGTTCGAGGTGTAGACGATGAAGGGGTCCAGGGTGATGGCGAAGATCGCCGGCACGCTGTCCACCGCGAAGATTACATCGGCGCATTCGATCAGGATCAGCGCCAGCAGCAGCGGCGTGGCCCAGAGCACGGTCTTGCCGCTGGAGTTGGGCTGGTGGACGAGGAAGCGCCCCTCGTGCAGCCGGTCGGTCACGCGCAGGTGGCGGCGCAGGAATTTGACGAACCTGTTGTTTTCCAGGTTCTGCTCGTCGTCGACCCTGGAAAACAGCATTTTCAGGCCGGTCAGCAGCAGGAAGAGACCGAAGACGTAGAGAGTCCAGTGGAACTCGGCGATCAGCGCGGCGCCCAGGCCGATCAGTAGCGCACGCAGCACGATTACCCCGATGATGCCCCAGAACAGCACCTCATGCTGGTATTTGCGGGGAATCGCCAGGTAACCGAAGATCATCGCCATGATGAAGACGTTGTCCATCGACAGCGACTTCTCGATCAGAAAGCCGGTGTAGTACTCCAGGCTCGCATCGATGCCCTTCCAGTGCCAGACCAGCAGGCCGAACAGCAGGCCGGCGCTGATGTAGCCGGCGGAAAGCAGCAGGCTTTCCTTCACGCCGATCTCGTGATGGTCGCGGTGCAGCACGCCGAGGTCGAAGACCAGGAGCGCGATGACGATTCCGATGAACAGCAGCCACAGCCAGGTGGCGGTGCCGAGAAAGGTGGTCGTGGCAAACGCCATGAGAGCATCCATGAGCCCCTCCTTGCAGTCGAAGTTGTACGAACTGTGACTCCGACATGGCGGCAACGACCGTCAGAGGGGCCCGGCGTCACGCATTCAGGTTAGTGGCCCCGCACGGGGCTTTCAAGCGCGAAGCCGTTGCAAGCTTTTTAAGGTCGCCGCTGCTAGGCGTCAGCCGCCGAGCTTCAGGGCTGGAAGCGGTAGCCGACGCCGATTTCGGTAAGGATGTGCTGCGGCTGGGCCGGGATGCGCTCGATCTTTTGTCGCAGATGGCGCATGTAGCATGTAGATCCGCAGGTACTGATTGTTCTCCACCGCGCGGCCGCCCCAGATCTGCAGCAGCAGCTGCTGCTGGGTGAGTACCCGGCCGGGGTTCGAGGCCAGCAGGATCAGCAACCGATACTGGATATCGGTCAGATGCAGGGGGGCGCCGGCGCGGGTGACGACGCGGTGCACGCAGTCGATCCGGCAGTCGCCGAAGTCGATGGTCGGCTCCGGCTGTTCCCGCTCCGAAGGGCTGCGCCGCAGCAGCGCTCGGCGACGCGTCCGAGACCGGGCCGGTCGGGATCAGCGATCCTGCAGGGAGTAGGCGAAGGGTGTGCACTTCCAGAGTGCCGCTCGTCAGCAGTTCCGGCGGTCTTGTCGCCGTTGCCGGGTCGGGCGGTGGCAGGCGCTGCACCTGGCGAAGGCTCGACGGCTTGGGCGGCAGGGGCCAGCCACAGACCGCAGAGCAGCAGGCTGGCGGAGGACTGTTCAGGTTGGCTGGGTTGCAGAATACGATAGGGTGTACGTGGGCAGGATATGTTGAGTGGGGGCAGGACGGACTGGCGCTGCCAGGACAGACGGAGCAAGGGTGACTTCGCCATGGCCGTTCGTCAGGGGCCGCCAGCTTGCCCATCACCCTGGTGATTTGTAAGGGAGCTGTCGTACCCGCAGAACAAGAAAACAGTACAAAGGATAATCAGTCCCATAACGTGTGCGGGGCGAGTGCGCTCCCTAGGCCCAGTAGGTCGCGTCGTCGAGGATCTCCTGGTCCTGAGCGAAGGCCTTGGGCAGTTCCTCCTTGAGCAGTTCGATCCAGGTGCGGGTCTTGGCGTCGAGGAAGCTGCGCGAGGGGTAGAGTGCGTAGATGCTCCGCTGGTGCAGCTGAAACTGCGGCAGCAGACGCTTCAGGGTGCCCTGGCGCAGGGCCTTGGAGGCGACGAAGCTGGGTAGCAGGCAGACGCCCATGCCAGCCGCCGCGGCCAGGGCCATGGCTTCCGGGACGTTCACCTGGAAGTGGTCGCTAGGGCGCACGATCATTTCCGTGTCGCCGTCCTGGAACACCCAGCGGTCGGAGAACAGCGGGTCGACCAGGCGCAGGCAGCGGTGCTCGTGCAGGTCCTGGGGACGTTTCGGGATGCCGTGCCGTTCGAGGTACTGCGGCGCGGCGCAGACCACGCTGTGCAGGTCGCCCAGGCGCTGGGCCACCAGCTCCGAGTCGGGCAGGTCGCGGGACAGGGTGATGACCACGTCGTGGCCTTCCTCGAGCAGATCCGGCACCCGCTGCGACAGGGTCAGCTCCAGAGTGACCTCGGGATAGCGCGCGGTATAGCAGGCCACCAGCGGCGCCAGCTGCAGGGTGCCGAGGCTGGTGATGGAGTGCACGCGCAGGCGACCTCGGGGGGTCAGGTGCGCACCGCTGGCCTCGATGGCGGCATCCTGCACTTCGGCGAGGATTGTCCGGCAGCGCTGCAGGTAGCGCTCGCCGGCCTCGGTCACCGCCAGACGGCGGGTGGTGCGGTGCAGCAGGCGCGCCTGCAGGCTGGCCTCCAGATCGGACACCAGCCGTGATACCTGGGCGTTGGAAAGCTGCAGGGAGGTCGCCGCGGCGGTGAAGCTGCCGCTGTCCACCACCCGCACGAAGGCGCGCATCGCTTGCAGAATGTCCATGACTATTACTCCGAGACAGGAAACAGGCCGATTATGCGCAAAGCCGCCTGGCTTGTTGCTGTGGAAATCAGTCGAAAGCCTCTGGCGAAGGCTTTTTCCGTCCGTTCACCGCCCACTCCTCTCGATGAGGATCCGTTCCTGAGTGCATTCGCCTGCTATGGCGCTGCGTATCGTGGGCGGCTGGGGGCCGATCAGTCCGGCCAGGGTCGGGCCTTCCCGGAAGTCCACCGGCAGCCGTATCTGGATCTCGTGGAGCCGGTTGTTAGTGCAGAGAAAGCTGAAGCTGTTGGGCGCATCCGGATGGGTCCGCCGGAGGATTTCCAGCAGCGTGCGGCGTTCGACGCTCTGGCCGATGTTCGCCCGGATGTACTGGCCGACCTCCGAGTCGTTGAGGGTCCGCACCGCCGTCACCGCCTTGCGGAAGTAGGCGTCGTCGTCCATGTCGGTCTGGCAGGTGCCGTGCTTTTTCCATTCGTAGTTGCCGAAGCTGTTCTCGAACTGGAAGTTCGGCATCCAGGGTTTGACGAAGGAAAGTGTCTCCTCGCTGAGCTGGATATCAGACTTGGCGCAGTTGCCGTAATTCTTTCCGCACTCTTTCTTGTTCGGCCAGAGTCCGTGCAGGGTGAAATTGGCAATATTCAGTTCGCCACTTTCCATGGCCCGGCATTCGGGTTTCTGTTTGCTCTTGCTTTTAGCCAGCTTGTGTTCGCAGAAACCTGGCTGCCAGGTGACGGCCAGCACGTAGCTGTCCTGCAGGCCCGGGGTCTGGCAGACGCCGGCGGATGGCTGTCTGGTCTGGCGGGCAGCCGGCTTTGCCAGGTTCATGTCCCGGATGCTGCCGCATTCTTCCGGCACCCAGCGCAGCGCTTCGATACCGCCGGTCATTTCGATCCGCAGCCACTGGTACTCCCGCTCGTCGACTTCACGAATCCGGTACTCGCGGCCGACTTCGGTCTTCGCCGGGCCGGGATTGGTCTTCTTGCGGAACGACAGGTAGGCATCGCAGCTCTGGCTGGCGACGAAGATGCCGGAGGCGGGCTGACTGGCCCAGGCGGCGTTGAACAGGACGCAAAGCAGGGCGGTCAGGGCAGTTTTCTTCATGGCGATGTGGGGACGGTCTTAGGGGCTTGGACGTAACCGGTGCGCTTGAACGGGCGATTGTGGCGCCGGCATCCGGACAGGACATTCGGGTGGGCGCGAGCTGGGCAGGGCATTGCCCCGACAGCGCGTGGCAGTTTGCGGATGGCGTTCGAGATTATTCCACCGCTCCGGGCTTGTCCATGGCGAGGGGCCATGGCATGGCTGTCCGCAGGCGTTGGCTCATCTGCTGCCGGGACCGGCTCCTCAATGCAGCGCTGCCACTACTTCCACCTGACGCAGACGCTGGCTCAGCTGCAGGCACTCGGCCGGGTCGTCGCAGAGCAGCAGGGCGCGCTGCAGGTCGAAGCGCTCGCCCTGCGGGCATTCGAGCCGCTGATAGAGATCGGCACGGGCAAGATGGTCGGCGACGCTGGGCGGACCGAGCAGCAGAACCCGCTCGGCGTCCTTCAGGGCGGCTAGCGGGTCATCGTCCTGCAGGTGCAGCTGGCGCGATAGCTGCTGCAGCAGGCTGTGCGGGGCGCAGGGCTGCAGATGGCGGCCTTCGAGTTCTGCCTGCGGGCCGAACCGGCACAGCAGTAGCTCGCGGCAGTCGCGAGTGTACAGGCGGCGGCCGCTGACGGGGTCGAGCAGGTAGTCGGCATTCTCCATGCGCAGCAGGATGTGTCCGGGAAAATCCACGCCGTGCAGGGGAATTTCCAGGCGCCGGGCCACTTCCAGGGCGATCAGCGCCAGCGCCAGCGGGTGGCCGCGGCGCTGCTGCAGCACCCTGTGCGGCAGCGCTGCGGGCGGGCGCAGGGGCAGGTGGTCTTCCTCGTGGAAGCCCAGGTCGTGCAGCAGGCGCAGCAGTGACTGGCCCAGCTCCCGCTGCGGCAGGTTGGGCAGGCCGGCGGCGATCTGCTGGGCCAGTCCGCCGACTTCGCACAGGACGAACTCGGGGCGCAGCGTGACGTCGTGCTCGGTAGCGATCCACAGGGCCGCCTCGAATATGGCCGGCGGATCGCGTTGCAGGCAGGCAAAGCAGGCTTGGCGCGAGTTCATGGGCACACTCCAGTATTGTCCTGTTTTTAGCCGCTGCGGGGCGATCCGTCCAGAAGGCACCGGCCGCTATATTCCGGGGGGCGGGCCTATACTCAAGTTGAATATCAGCCAGGGAGTATCACCATGTTCGCCCTGATGAAGGCCGCCCGGCTCGAGGCATTGCATCTGACGCGGGATCCTGTCACCGGCCTTGAAGCCATCATCGCTATCCACAATACCCGGCTCGGCCCCGCTCTCGGCGGATGCCGCTTCCTCGACTATGCCGACACCGAAAGCGCCGTGCGCGATGCCATGCGCCTGGCCCAGGGCATGAGCTACAAGGCCGCGCTGGCCGGACTGGAGCTGGGCGGCGGCAAGGCGGTGCTGATCCGTCCGCCGCACATCGGTAACCGCTGCACGCTGTTCCAGGCCTTCGGGCGCTTCGTCGATAGCCTTAACGGCCGCTACATCACCGCCGTCGACAGCGGCACCTCGAGCACCGACATGGACTGCGTCGCCCGGCAGACCCGCCACGTCACCAGCACCACCGACGAGGGCGATCCCTCGCCGCATACTGCCGAGGGGGTGTTCGCCGGCATTCGTGCCACGGCCCGGGCGCGCCTCGGCTGCGAGGAGCTGGAAGGCCTGCGCATCGCCGTGCAGGGGCTCGGCCATGTCGGCTATGCGCTGGTCGAGCGGCTCGCTGCGGCCGGTGCCGAGCTACTGGTCAGCGACCTTGACCAGGGCCGCGTGCTGCAGGCGATGACGCACCTGGGCGTGCGCCCGGTGGCCAGCGATGCGTTGCTTTGCGAGCCCTGTGACATCCTGGTGCCGTGTGGCCTGGGCGGCATCCTCAACGGCGAGACGGTCGGCACGCTGCGCTGCGCCGCGGTGGCCGGCGCGGCCAACAACCAGCTGGCCAGCCCAGAGATTGCCGACCTGCTGCAGAGGCGCGGCATCCTCTATGCGCCGGACTACGTGATCAATGCCGGCGGGCTGATCTACGTGGCGCTGCGCCATCGCGGCGAGAGTGACGAGAGCATCGGCGCGCACTTGGGTGGCATCCACCTGCGGTTGAGCTCCATCTACGCGTGCGCCCAGGCCGAGGGGCGCTCGCCGGCCCGCATCGCCGACGAAGAGGCGGAGCGGCTGATCTACGGCTAGAGTTGAGGGGGGCGCCGGTGCCTTGCCGCGCCGTTGCTTCGGGATGGGCGGCGAAGAGCCGACTCATCCGTGACCTCGTGATTCTTGACATGCGTTTCGTGCACTACCCGCCGCCACAAGCGGCGGGTTCGGACGCGCCCACAAGGCGCTGAGGAGTCCAGAATGTCACCCGAGCTTCCCTACACCCGCTACCTGGCGCCCGACGGCCGGCCGGTGGCCGAGCTGCCCTCCTGGGCCGACGACTTCAACCTGCTCACCCGGCTCTATCGGCAGATGGTGCTGACCCGCCTGTTCGACCAGAAGGCGGTGGCCCTGCAGCGTACCGGACGGATCGGCACCTATGCGCCGACCCTCGGCCAGGAGGCCATCGGCGTGGCCATCGGCAGCCTGATGCAGAGTGATGATGTGCTGGTGCCCTACTACCGCGACACTGCCGTGCAGCTGATGCGCGGGGTGCGCATGGAGGAGATCCTCCTCTACTGGGGCGGCGACGAGCGCGGCAGCGACTTCCTCGATCCGCTCGCAGACGAGGACTTCCCGATCTGCGTGCCGATCGCCACTCAGACCCTGCATGCCTGCGGCGTGGCCACGGCGTTCAAGATCCGCGGCGAGCACCGCGTCGCCGTCACCACCTGCGGCGACGGCGCGACCAGCAAGGGCGACTTCCTCGAGGCGCTGAACGTCGCCGGCGCCTGGCAGCTGCCGGTGGTCTTCGTGGTCAACAACAACCAGTGGGCGATCTCGGTGCCACGGCGCATCCAGTGCGGCGCGCCGACCCTGGCGCAGAAGGCCTTCGGCGCCGGTATCCACGGCGAGCAGGTGGACGGCAACGACATCCTCGCCGTCTGCGACCGCATGCGCCACGCCCTGGTGCGCGCGCGCCACGGCAAGGGGCCGGTGCTGCTGGAATGCCTGAGCTACCGCCTGGGCGATCACACCACCGCTGACGATGCCAGCCGCTACCGCTCCGCCGAGGAGGTGCGCCAGGCCTGGCAGGAGGAGCCGGTCCGGCGCCTGCAGGCCTTCCTCGCCACCCAGGGGGTGTGGGACGAGGGCCGCGAGCAGGCGCTGATCGCCGACTGCCAGGCCGAGGTGCAGCGTGCCGTGGAGGCCTTCGAGGCTTCCGGCGTCCAGCCTTTGGTGTCGGTCCTCGAGCATGTCTACGCCCGCTGGCCGGTGGCCCTGGCCGAGCAGCGTGAGATGCTCGAGGAACGGCTGGCTCGGCGCCAGGGAGGTGAACATCATGAGTGAGGGCAAATACACCCTGGTGGAGGCGGTCAATCTGGCCCTGCATCGGGCGATGCATGACGACGAGAGCGTGGTGGTGCTCGGCGAGGACATCGGAGTCAATGGCGGGGTGTTCCGTGCCACCCTCGGGCTGCGCGAGGCCTTCGGCTTCAAGCGGGTGCTCGACACGCCACTGGCCGAGACCATGCTCGCCGGCCTGGCGGTGGGCATGGCCGCCCAGGGCCTCAAGCCGGTGGTCGAGATCCAGTTCATGGGGTTCATCTATGCCGCCATGGAGCACCTGGTGTCCCACGCCAGCCGCCTGCGCAACCGCACCCGCGGCCGGCTGGACTGCCCGCTGGTGCTGCGCACCCCGATAGGCGCCGGCATCCGCGCGCCGGAACATCACAGCGAGAGCACCGAGGCGCTGTTCGCGCAGATTCCCGGCCTGCGGGTGGTGGTGCCGTCTTCCCCGGCGCGCGCCTACGGTCTGCTGCTGGCGGCCATCGACGATCCCGATCCGGTGGTTTTCCTCGAGCCGACCCGGCTGTATCGGATGAACCCGCAGCCGCTGGTCGACGACGGCCGACGCCTGCCGCTGGACAGCTGCTTCACCCTGCGCGAGGGCCGCGACCTGACGCTGGTCAGCTGGGGCGCCAGCATCCACGAAACCCTGCAGGCCGCTGCCGCCCTGGCCGAGCGCAGCATCGAGGCCGAGGTGATCGACGTCGCCTGCCTCAAGCCGCTGGACCTCGACACCCTGGAGGCCTCGGTGCGCAAGACCGGCCGCTGCGTGATCGTCCATGAGGCGCCGAAGAGCTGTGCGGTCGGCGCGGAGATCGCCGCCAGCCTCTACGAGCGCGTCCTGCTCGACCTGCATGCGCCGATCCAGCGGGTCACCGCCCCTGACATCCCGCCGCCGCTGTACCGCCTGGAGCAGTTCTACCTGCCGGGCGCCCCGGACATCCTCGCCGCCTGCGAGACGGTGCTGGATTACGCCTGAGGGTCAGAGGAGAACGACCATGAAATATTTCAAACTGCCCGACCTTGGTGAAGGACTGCAGGAAGCCGAAATCGTCGAGTGGCACGTCAAAGCCGGCGACAGCGTGAAGGCCGACCAGCTCTTGGTCTCGGTGGAGACCGCCAAGGCCATCGTCGACATTCCGGCGCCCTATGACGGCGTGGTGGCCAAGACCTTCGGCCAGGCGGGCGACCTGCTGCATGTCGGTGAGCCCCTGGTCGGCTACGAAGGTGAGGGCGATGCCGGCACCGTGGTCGGTCGCCTGGAAGGCGGCGCCGAGGGGCAGGCGGACAGCTTCTGCATCGGCGCCGCGCCCTCGACCCGCGAACACCTGGCGCCGCGAGCGACCCCGGCGGTGCGCCAGCTGGCCCAGCGGCTGGGCATCGAATTGGGTGGCCTGAGCGGCTCGGGGCCGGACGGGCTGATCACTCGCGCCGACGTGGAGGTCGCGGCGCAGGAGGCACGCGAGCGCTTCGGCGGGGAGAAGCTGCGCGGCGTGCGGCGCAGCATGGCGATCACCATGGCCCGCGCGCATGCCGAGGTGGTGCCGGTGACCCTGTTCGCCGATGCTGACCTGCAGCGCTGGGCGCAGGCCCGCGACCCGCTGGTGCGCCTGGCCAAGGCCATCGCCGCCGCCTGCGCCGCCGAGCCAGTGTTGAACGCCTGGTTCGATGGCAAGGGCCTGTCGCTGCGCCAGCATGCTCAGATCGATCTGGGGATCGCCGTGGACACCCCGGACGGCCTCTTCGTGCCGGTGCTGCGCAACGTCGGCGAGCGCAGTGCGGAGGAGCTGAAGGAGGGCATGGCGCGGCTGCGCGCCGATGTTCAGGCGCGCTCCATTCCACCCCAGGAGATGATGGGCGCGACCCTTACCCTGTCGAACTACGGCACCCTGTTCGGCCGCTATGCCAATCCCATCGTGGTACCGCCGCAGGTGGCCATCGTCGGCGCCGGCGCCATCCGCGAAGAGCCGGTGGCGGTAGACGGCCAGGTGGTGGTGCATCCGGTGCTGCCGCTGTCGCTGACTTTCGACCACCGCGCGGTCACCGGCGGCGAGGCGGCGCGCTTCCTCAAGGCACTGGTCGCGGCGCTGGAACAGCCGTAACCCTTTCCCCTGCCCACGCCATCCCCCCTTTCCCCTCGGAGGCAGGGGAGGATGTGCCGGGGCGAATAGCCCTACCTCCCGCCCGCCAGCTCCACCTTCACTGCTGCGATACAGCCCTGCAGCCGCTCCGGATCCCGCCATTGGTCGGCGTAAATGAAATGGTGGTGGGCGATTCCCGTGTCGTTGGAGAGTGTCATGAGGATGCTGCCGTCGGGGCTTTTCACGCAGAAATTCACAGTGTATTCCGCTTGGAAAGCCTCGCTGATGGTCTGAAAAGGGCTATCCATGGGCCGTACTTCCTGCATGAGTGGCTGATGAGCAAATGGACAGGCAGCCCCGGGGCAAGTTCGTATCGCCTGCCCATCGGCCATTCGCCCGAGCAGTGACCCTGAATTGGGTTCGACAATTTGAAAAAGTATGTGCTAGTGCGTTTCTGCGCCGAGCCGTTGATAATGCCTCAGCGGATGTCCTTGGGATATCTGGTCTGTTTTCTGCATTAATTCAAGGCCGCCCGCCGGGCCGGCACCGTCGGGCACTCACGCGAGGGTTCTAAATTGAAGATCGATTGGGCTGAAAATATACGTCAGCAAATGCATGGGATGGCCGAGTCGCTGGGCAATCTGCTGGTGGAGGGCTTCCATTACCTGGCGCTGTTCGCGATCGGCGGGGTGACGGCCTGGGCGGCGGTGCACGCCTTCTTCGAGATGATAGAAAAGGGCCACATCACCATCGACGACATTCTCCTGTTGTTCATCTACCTCGAACTGGGCGCGATGGTGGGGATCTACTTCAAAACCAACCACATGCCGATACGCTTCCTGATCTATGTGGCGATCACCGCGCTGACTCGGCTGATGATCGGCGACATTTCCCACCATCATGCTCCCGATTGGGGGGTGGTCATGGTTTCCGGGGCAATTCTGCTGCTGGCCATGTCGAACCTGGTGGTGCGTTACGCGTCCTCGCGCTTCCCGTCGGAGAAGGCGGACAGCCCGGTGTCGCGGCGGCGCTTCGAAGTGTCGGAGGAGAAGGCCCGCGCCGTGGCCGAGTGACCGGGGCGCTTCCCGCCCGAGCGGCGGGGGCGAGGATGCAGGGACGCACGCACCCTCACGGCTTCTGCCACGGATCGCCGCAGCGCCCTTCACTCCAGCGGCGCGAACAGCGCGGCAATGTCCTCCTCGCTCATTCTCCACTCGCCCTGGATGGCGTCTTCCAGCAAGCCGCGGGCCAGCTCGGCCTTGGCCTTCTGCAACTGCTGAATCTTCTCCTCGACGCTGCCGCGGGCGATCAGCCGGTAGACGAACACCGGCTTGTCCTGGCCGATGCGGTAGGCGCGGTCGCTGGCCTGGGCCTCGGCGGCCGGGTTCCACCAGGGATCGAAGTGGATCACGGTGTCGGCGGCGGTCAGGTTCAGCCCGGCGCCGCCGGCCTTCAGGCTGATCAGAAATACCGGCAGTCGGCCGGCCTGGAAGGCCTCCACCGGGGCGCGCCGATCGCGGGTGGCGCCGGTCAGCAGGGCGTAGGGAATCTTTCGTGCACGCAGTTCCGCGGCGATCAGCTCGAGCGCGCCGGCGAACTGGGAGAACAGCAGCACGCGCCGGCCCTCGGCGAACAGTTCCTCGAGCATCGGCAGCAGCGCGTTGAGCTTGGCGGAATCGGTGGCCTTGCCGGTGGCTGCCGTCTCGTCGTCGAGCAGGCGCAGGTCGCAGCACACCTGGCGCAGCCGCAGCAGGGCCTCGAGGATCAGCAGCTGGCTGCGCGCCAGGCCCTGGCGCTGGATCTCCGCGCGGATCTTGCGATCCATCGCCAGGCGCAGGGTTTCGTAGCGGTCGCGCTGCGCCTCGGTCAGCTCCAGATACTGGGTGATCTCGCTCTTCGGCGGCAGTTCGGGGGCCACCTGCTCCTTGGTCCGGCGCAGCAGGAAGGGCCGCACCCGCGCCTTGAGGTGGGTCAGGCGGGCGAGGTCGCCATGCTTCTCGATGGGGATGCGGTAGTCCTGCTTGAAAGCCTGCTGGTCACCCAGCCAGCCGGGCATCAGCAGGTGGAACAGCGACCAGAGTTCGCCCAAGTGGTTTTCCATGGGCGTGCCGGTCAGGCACAGGCAGTGCCGGGCGGTCAGCTCCCTCGCGGCCTGGGCGGCCTTGCTGCGTGGGTTCTTGATGTTCTGCGCCTCGTCGAGGATCAGCAGGTGGTAGGGCTGGCGGGCCAGGGCCTTGAGGTCCCGGGACAGCAGGGCGTAGCTGGTCAGCAGCAGGTCGGCGCGGCCCATCTCTTCGAACAGGGCGCTGCGCTTGGGCCCGTGCAGGGCCAGCACACGCAGGTCGGGGGCGAAGCGCGCGGCCTCGTCCTGCCAGTTGGGGATCAGGCTGGTCGGCATGACGATCAGTGCCGGCGCGGTCAGGCGCCCGGCCTCCTTCTCAAGGAGGATGTGCGCCAGGGTCTGCAGGGTCTTGCCCAGGCCCATGTCGTCGGCCAGCACGCCGCCGACCTGCAGTTCGCGGAGCATCTGCAGCCAAGCCAGGCCCTGCAGCTGGTAGGGGCGCAGTGCGGCCTGCAGTCCGGCGGGCGCCCGCACCGCCTGTTGTGGCAGGTCGCGCAGGCGGCGGGCGAAGTCGCGCAGCGCCTCGCCACCCTGCCAGTGCAGCGGCAGTTCATCCTCTAGGGCGCTCAGCCGGGCCGCATCGGGACGCGCCAGGCGCAGGCGCTGCGGGGCTTCGCCCGGCGCCTGGAGGAACAGCTCGCCGAGATTGGCCAGCAGCGGGCGGAGACGGCCGAAGGGCAGGGCGATGCGCTGGATCGCGGCCGGGCCGCGCGGCACCGGAACCAGCAGCAGCTCGTCGTCGGCGCGCCGGGCCAGGGCCTCCGGGGTCAGCAGCCAGGGGCTGTGGCGGATCGCGTGGAGGAGGATCGGCAGCAGGCTGAGGCGCTGGCCCTGCACCTCGATGCCCATTTCCAGGTCGAACCAGTCCTGCTCGGCGGCCGGTTCCAGCTGCAGGTACCAGTCATCGATGTCCATCAGGTTGTAGTGGAAGTCCGGACGCATCTCGACATGCCAGCCCTGCTCGCGCAGGCGCGGCAGCTCATGGCGCACCCAGTACAGCCAGCTGTCGTCGTCGAGCAGCTCGAGGAGCTCTCCGGCTGTCTCCGGCAGAGCCTCGCTCTTGCGCAGGGCGATGTGGAAGCCCTGCGCGGTGAGGGTGTGGCGGTGGCGCGCCTCGGCTTCCGAGTGGCGGCGGATGCGCAGGGTTTCCTCGGCGCCGTGGACCAGCAGGTCCTTCGCGGGCTTGCCGAAGGCGAGCTGCTCGCCATAGCGGAAAGCCAGCGCGGCACGGTGCTGGGGCTGCTCGACCATGCGCCCCTTGCGGGCGTCGTAGTGCAGGCGCACGTGGCTGCCGAGGGTCAGCAGGGGGATGGGTTCGAAGTCGTCGACCCGCCGCTCGGGTAGCGGCACCCTTGGCTCGGCGGGCGACGGCGACTGCCTTTGCAGGGTGAGCAGGGCGGCCACCACATGCTTGCAGTTGTGTCCTACCGGACAGCTGCAACTGCCCGCGATGCGCCAGCTGCCAGCATGGAGCTGTAGCTGGATGCTCTGACGATAACGGCGCGCCGCCGCGCCCCGGCAACTGGCATCGACTTCGTGCGGGGCGACGTGCAGCAGGGTGCAGCGTCCCTGGGTGGCATAGTCCTGGCCGCGTTGAAGGGTGCCGGCGTCGAACTGATCCCGCCAGTCTTCCTGGCGCAGCCGAAGAAGATCCGGCTGCATCAGCGACCCTGCCGTGGCGGATGCTGCGAGGGATGGAAGGTGGTGTGCATGTGGGCGCTGGAAAATCGATGGAAACCGTCGATTCTCTCACAGCAGGGCGCATTGGGCAGCCTTGACCCGCTGATATCAGGCCGGGCACGGCCAAGGAAGGCCGGCGTCTCAGTCGGCGAAACGGCCGTCCAGCCGCTCGGCACGGAATTCCAGGGTCTGCGCCCGGTAGCCATGGCGCAGCGGCGGCAGGGGCAGGCAGGCGTGCCAGTCGCTGCCCGGCTGGAGGGCGCCGGGGGCGCTGTAGTGCGGCCTGTCGTAGCGGTCCTCGCTCAGGTCGACGCTGTCCCCGGGGGCATAGGCGGCGACCCGCCAGCGCAGCTCCAGCAGGGGCAGGCGGCTGCCGTTGTGCAGGTGCACTGCCAGCGGTCGGTCGGCGGGGCAGTCGGCGGGGGCGTGGTACAGCCGGAGTTCGAGTTGGGCGAGCTGCTGCGTGGTGCGCTGTTCCTGCCAGAGCGCCCCGGCGGCGATCAGCGCCACGCCGAGCACGGCGGCGAGGGAAACTGTGACAGCCTTGTCGGGATAGCGCAGCAGCAGGGCCAGCCAGGTGAGGAAGAGCAGGGCGCCGATCAGCATGGGCGCGCGACGCGAAGGAGGGACATGGGCGGCCTCGAAGCAGGATGCTGCAAGCATTCTACGGGGGAGTCCGCCCGCCTGGCCACGGCGGAGGAGTGCCCTGGCGCCTGCACCACGCCATCCGCCGGATTGCCCGGCGGTGGGGGGCGTCCGGACCCCTGCGGGGCAGTCCGGATGGCATTACGGTCAGTTGGCCACGGAGCGGTTCTGGGTGCCCTCGGTACGGCCGTAGACGTCCTCGAGTCGTTCGATGTCGTCTTCGCCCAGATAGCTGCCGGACTGCACCTCGATGATCTCCAGCAGAATCTTGCCGGGGTTGGCCAAGCGGTGCACGGAGGCGACCGGGATGTAGGTGGACTGGTTCTCGGTGAGCACGAAGGTCTTCTCGTCGCAGGTCACCTGGGCGGTACCGGACACCACGATCCAGTGTTCGGCACGGTGGTGGTGCTTCTGCAGCGAGAGGCTGGCGCCCGGCTTGACGGTGATGCGCTTGACCTGGAAGCGGCTGCCCATGTCCACCGAGTCGTAGGCGCCCCAGGGGCGGTAGACCAGGCAGTGGTTCTGGGTTTCCGAGCGGCCCTGGTCGTCGAGGGTCTTGACCAGCTTCTTGACGTCCTGCACGCGGTCCTTGTGGACCACCATGGTGGCGTCCTTGGTCTCCACCACCACCACGTTGTCCAGGCCGATCACGGTGACCAGCTTGCCGTTGCCATGCACCAGACTGTTGTGGGTGTCGTGGAGGATCACGTCGCCCTTGACCACGTTGCCGTTCTCGTCCTTGTCGTGCACGTCCCAGATCGAGGCCCAGCAGCCGACGTCGCTCCAGCCGGCGCACAGCGGCACGGCGCAGGCGTGGCGGGTCTTCTCCATCACCGCGTAGTCGATGGAGTTGTCCGGGCAGCAGGCGAAGGAGGCCGGCTCGATCCTCAGCTCATCGTCGTGCTGCTCGCTGCGCTCCAGGGTCAGCAGGCAGTTGTCGTAGATGTCCGGTTCATGCTCCTTCAGTTCCTCGAGGAAGCGGCTGGCGCGGAACAGGAAGACGCCGCTGTTCCAGAAGTAGTTGCCGGACTCGACGAATTCCCGGGCGCGGGCGACATCCGGCTTCTCGACGAACTGCAGGACGCGATTGGCCCCCTCGGGCAGGGCACCCTGCACGGCGAGGTCGCACTTGATGTAGCCGTAGCCGGTTTCCGGACGCCGGGCGGGAATGCCGAACAGCACCAGTTCGCCCATTTCCGCGGCCTGGGCGGCCACCTTGATGGACTGCTCGAAGGCCTGTTGGTCGGCCAGCACGTGGTCGGCCGGGAGGACCAGCAGCAGTTCGTCGCGGCCCTCGGCGAGCAGCTTCATGGCGGTCAGGGCGATGGCCGGCGCAGTGTTGCGGCCGAAGGGTTCGAGCACCAGGCCCTGGACTTTCAGGTCGACGGCCTCGAGCTGCTCCTTGACGATGAAGCGATGCTCCTGATTGCAGACCACGATGGGGCTCTGCATGCCTTCGAAGGTCAGGCGCTGCAGGGTCTGCTGGAAGAGCGTCCGCTCGCTGGTCAAGGCGAGGAACTGCTTGGGGTACTGCTTACGAGAAAGGGGCCAGAGCCGCGAGCCGCTGCCGCCTGACAAGATCACCGGAATCATAGTTTGCTCTCCTTTGATGATGGGGTATTGCCGTTCTTGCTGTGTCCCTGCAGGTGTTCCGCACTGGTCTTGCAGGTGATTTGTGATGGACAGCTCACTCCTTCACCGGAGGTTTGACCCAGACAGGGTTGATCTGGTTCGCTGAGCCTGTCACAAACAGGCAGACGGTTTCACCGCGAGCGAGGCTGATCGGCTTGAGGTCGGCGACCTTGCGCTCGCCGTCGAACAGCGCCAGGCTGGCCTTCACCGGGTTGATCTCGCGGTCGCCCCGGCCTTGGGGCGCCACGCTCTTCACTACTTCGGTCTTGCCGTCGGCCGTCTTCAGGGTCAACGGTTTGTCGGAAAGGTTCTGTACCCGCAGCAGGGCCTTCTGCTTGCTCTTGAAGGCCGGCTCCTCGACCAGCTGTGGGGCGGTGCCGGATTGCGTCACCAGCGTGTAGTAGTGCTCGGCCGACAGGTTCACCGGCAGGCTGTGGGAGCCGATGCGGGCGCTGTACTGGCCGGCCGGCAGGTATTCGAAACTGCTGCTGGCCAGCGGCGAGATCGCCTCCAGTGAAACGCTGCCGACGCTGGCACTGGTCTCCTGGTTACCGGCGTTGTAGAGGCGCACGAAGGCCGAGCCCTTGGGCGCAATGGCCTCGTAGAGCGCGCCATCACCAGCCTGGGCATTGGAGCCGGCGAAGCCGAGCAGCAGGCTCAGGCCGAGGGCGGTGCGGTGTTTGCGGTGCAGTCGAGTCATTTCAGGTACTCCTTGGCAAATCGGCGGACGGGCGCTCAGCGGCGCGCGCCCTGCGGGGTGGCGGTATTGCCGGCCAGGTGCTTGTCCTGGCTTCCGGCGGCCTTGAGCTGGGCGATCCACTGGGCGTCGAATTCGCTCAGGTCGTAGGCCATCGGCAGGTAGCGTTCGGGAAACTCCCAGATCACCAGGCGCGGCGGTGCGTTCTTGAAGTCATCGCTCTGCAGGAACTTGAGCATCGGCAGGATCGGCCCGCGGCCGTCCTCGGCGAAGTTCACGAGATCGCTGCCGAGCGCCTGGCGCAGCGCGCCGGCGAAGTTCCAGCGCTCGTCGGCGCTGTAGCTGGTGCCGACCAGGGCCACCGGCACCTGGGTTTCGGCGAACAGATCGTCCGCGCCGGCGCCGCTCTCCTCCTGCGCGTGGGTGCTGTGCTTGGTCAGTTGGTCCGGTGCCGGCAGCAGCTCCTCGAACAGCGGATCGAGCGGCAGGAAGTTGGTCAGGTCGCCCTTGTGCGGCCCGCCCGGCGCGGTTTCGGTGATGTAGACACTGCCCATCTCGGGGAGCAGGCCGGTCGGCTTGATCGCCGTGGCCAACTGGCCGGCGACGACCTGGGCGCCGTAGGGCGTCCAGTGGGTGTCGGTGCGCAGGAACACCGGACCCTCGGCCTTGGCCTGGCGCAGCGGGCCGAGCAGGTCCGGTGCCTGGATGCCGGCATCGCCCATGGCGCGGCGGAAGTTCTGGTAGAGCCGCTCGTGGAGGGGCGCCGGGCGTTGTTCGCCGAAGTTTTCCGGGTACAGGCGCGCTTTGGCCGGCAGGATCGCCATTACCAGCTGCACGTTGTGCTGCGCCAGGGTGGCGCGCACGCCTTGGATCAGCGCCTGGTTGTCCAGGGTGTTGTGCTGGCCGGCGGCGGTGGGCTTGAACTCCTCGTCGCTGTACAGCCAGTCGTTCGCGCCGACCACCACGCCGGGGCGGCCTTCGCCGAACAGGCTGAAGTCCAGCGCGGCCCAGAGGTTGGTGCCGATCCGCTTGATGGGGAATTCGGCGTCATAATGCTTCTCGAAGTTCAGGGCCAGCCTGCCGTTGAGCACCGGGGTGTCGTCGGCGGTGGAGAAGCCGGTAGCCCCCTTGAGCGACCACAGGCTGAGGGCGAGCAGGGTGCCGGTGAAGGTACCGACGTAGATCAGGTTGAAAGTTCTGTTCATGGCGATCCCTCTTCAGAACTGGAAGTAGAGGAAGGGCGAAAAGCTTTGTGCCGAGAGCTTCAACACCGAGGCGACGAACAGCAGGAGCAGTGCCATGCGGGTCGCCAATGCCGGCAGCTCGGCGAGCCACGACTGCGAATAGGCCAGCGTGCCGTTCGACGAATAGGCGATGACCTGGGCATCGCCCTGGTCGTTCGCCTTGGTCTTGGGTGCGCCGGTGAGCGGCTGGGCGTAGAACTGGCGAATGCCGAACACGGCCATCACCAGGTAGGCGAGCAGCAGGGTGGCGATCTGCAGGCTGGTCAGCTGCGCGCTGTTCAGCTCGGACAGGTGCCAGTCGCCAAAGCTGAACATGGCGGCATACATGCGCCAGGCCACGTCGAGGTTCTCGGCGCGGAAGATCACCCAGCCGAGCATCACCAGCAGCAGGGTGAAGGCCCAGCGCAGCGCGTTGATGCGCTTCGGTGCGGCGTTGACACCGAGGGCGCGCTCGATGGCCAGCCAACTGCCATGCCAGGCGCCCCAGACGATGAAGGTCCAGTTGGCACCGTGCCAGAAGCCACCGAGCAGCATGGTCAGCAGCAGGTTGCGGTAGGTCTTGAAGGTGCCGTGGCGGTTGCCGCCCAGCGGCACGTAGAGGTAGTCGCGCAGCCAGGTGGACAGACTGATGTGCCAGCGGCGCCAGAACTCGGTGATCGACTGGCTGATGTAGGGCTGATTGAAGTTCTCCATGAAGCGGAAGCCCATCATCAGGCCGAGGCCAATGGCCATGTCGCTGTAGCCGGAGAAGTCGAAGTACAGCTGGGCGCTGTAGGCGATCATGCCCAGCCAGGCATCGCCGGTGCTGGGCTCGGCGAGGGCGAAACAGTGGTCGGCCAGCGGGGCCAGGCTGTCGGCGATGAACACTTTCTTGACGAAGCCCTGCATGAAGCGGCTCGCCCCTTCGGAGAACTTGTCGAGGCTGTGGCTGCGCTCGACGAACTGGTCGGCCAGGTCCTTGTAGCGCAGCACCGGGCCGGCGATCAGTTGCGGGAACAGGGCGATGAAGGCGGCGAAGTTGATCAGGTTCTCCGTCGGTTCGGTATCGCCGCGGTACACGTCGATCAGGTAGCTGATCGACTGGAACACGTAGAAGGAGATGCCGATCGGCAGGATCACGTGGGTGAGCACGAAGGGGTCCATTCCCGCTGCCTCGAGCGCGGCGTTGAGGTTGGCCATGCCGAAGTTGGCGTACTTGAAGTAGCCCAGGGTCGCCAGGTTGCCGACCACGCCCCACAGCAGCCAGCGCTGCGCCGCGGGGCTGCGCACCCCGGCGGTGGAGATGCGCAGGCCAAACCCGTAGTTCCACAGGGTGACCACCACGAACAGCAGCAGGAAGTCGACCCGCCACCAGGCGTAGAAGACATAGCTGCCGATCAGGATCAAGAGGTTGCGGTAGCGCGCCGGGCTCAGGTAGTACAACCCGAGGAATACCGGCAGAAATAAAAACAGGAAGACGTTGGATGAAAACACCATTACCCGAGTCTCGCTTTTAGCACTAATTGTTCAGGCTTCTCTGTGAGCCCGGCCTCTCCCCCGGGAGCCCCCGAAGATGTCCGTTCCCGGTTGCGTCTGTTGCGCATTTGGGGGTTGTTCCGTTGCCTTGGGGGGCTCCGCGGCCGGCGACGGACGGACTGCCGGCTGCTGGGGTGACGCTGCGGTGCGCGCTAGTTGCGCTTGCCGACGGTCGATCTGGACGACTTTTCGTCTGGATCGAAGATCCGGGTCAGGTCGCCGCCCAGACGGAAACTCTTGAACGGTCCCATCTCGGCCTTTCTTTCCCGTAGGAAGGGGGAGCAGGCATAGAGCGCGCAGTAGGGCTCCAGCCAGGAGAACTTGGCGTCGATGTTCAGGTCCTCCATGTCCTGGTCCTCGTCGCCGGCCCGTTCGGCGAACGGCTCGGGGTGCTCGACGCCGGCCAGCACGCGGCTGGCCAGGCGCCCCAGTGCACCCTCGTTGTCGCCGCGCAGGTCGATGCCATTGGCCTGGGCGAAGGCGGCGATCATCATCAATGGCGGCAGGCTGTAGTTGTGGTAGGCGAGGGCGCGCTGGCGGCGCTTGAGTTCGTTGGGCAGGAAGCCCTGTGGGTCGACCTGCTCGGCGGCGATGTGAAACTGCTCGACCGCCCAATCGAACAGGGGGCGGCGGTTGGTCGCCACACCGGCGGCCATGGCTGACCAGGCTGCCCAGTAGGCGTGGTTGTTGATCCGCTTGAGCGGCAGGGCACTCCAGTCCTCGACCACCTGTTCGCCCACCTTGGCGAACCAGGACTCGATACGCCGCACCTGTTCCGGGTAGGCCGCCAGTGGCTGCGAGCTGGAGAACTTCAGGCGCAGGTAGGCCCCTGCCAGGCTGCCAAGGGCCCATTTGCGCATGGACTTGCCGGTGTGGTTGTACTCGGTGGAGAGCAGTGCGCCGTCCGCGGCCCAGGTGTCCAGCCAGGCCAGGGCGCATTCCAGGTCGCCGGTCCGGCCCTTCTCCATGTAGCGCATGACCATCCGGCTGATGCTCCGCTCGATCTGGGTGATGGGCGCGGTCTTGGTGCGGAAGGCTTTTTCCGCCTCCTTGTTGAGGGTCGACCGGGCCGAGTCCGAGCCTTCGTACTTGCTGCGGAAGATCAGTTCGCCGGTATAGGGCTCGGGTACCACCGGACAGGCCTGCGCCACGCCGGATCGGGTGACCACCGCCGCGTAGTAGCCCTTGGGCGGAACCAGGGCGCTGGCGGCGTGGACAGCACTGCTCAGCAGCAGGCTGCCGAGCAGGCAGGGGAGGGCGAGTCTGGTCTTGTGCATGGTGAACCTCAGTTGCCGCTGCGGGCGGTCAGGTTGGCCGGGACGTGCTGGCCGTGGCGCTTGCACAACCGCGCCTCGACCTCGACGGGCTCCTTGAGCCCCTCCGGCGGCTGGATTTCCAGGGCGAAGAAATTCAGTCCGCCCCAGTCGGCCTCGTCGCGCATCTGGAAGGCGAAGCGGCCATCGGTCTCGGCGGAGGTGGGCTTTTCGAGCTTGACCAGTTCGCGGCGGCCGGTCATGTACCAGATGGTGCCTTCCAGGTTCTTCACCGAGGGGTCGCTGAAGCGGATGTCTAGCTGATGGCCGGCGTTGGTGGCGTTGATCAGCTTGCTGGCGCCGTTGATCAGCACCTCCTTGCTGCCCTCGCCGGGGCGCAGGGTGGCCTTGCCGGTGAGCAGCGGCGGGCTGCCCTCGCAGGCGTTGTTGTCGAGCAGCGCCAGGACTTGGCGGTAGATCTTGTCCGAGGCCAAGTCGTAGAGCGGGGAGAATTCCCAGATGAGAATCTTCGGCGGGCTCTGGCGGAACTCATCGCTGCCCAGATATTCGATCATCGAGCCTTCCAGGCCGCCACCGGGGAAGGCGACGTTGAGAATCTCGGCGCCGATGTGTTCGGAGAGGAAGCCGGCGAAATTGTAGTTCTGGCCGCTGTGGCTGGTGCCGACCAGGGTGATCTGCGGCAGTCCGCTCTCGCCGAACAGGTCGTCGCCGCCGCTCTCGCCCTTGGGTTCGGTGAAGAACTGGTCGCTGTGCTCGAAGGCGTAGCTGGTCCCGCACAGCTGGCCGGCGACCCGGTGCAGGGTGCCGCGCTTGCCCATGCGGCCTATCTTGCGGGTGACGAATTCTTTCTGGGGGATGTCGTCGAAACCGGGGATCCGCTTGACGGTCTCGGCGACGATCCGCGCGGTGCGTTCGGCACCGTAGGCGGTCCAGTGCTGGTCGCCGCGGAAGTAGAAGGCAGGCTTGGCGTGTTCGTCAGTCAGCGGCGTCAGGTCGGGGACCCGGAGGCCGAGTTCCTCAAAGCGCTTCAGGGTCTGCCGGTAGTTCTTCAGTGCCCTGTCGAAGTCGAAGCTGGCGCGCTGGGCGGGAGCCAGCTTGTCGTAGTTGACCATGCCGCGGGTCGGCTGGTAGACCACCACCAGTTCGACACCGTAGCTCTTGAGAGCGTCGCGCAGCTGCTTGAGCCGGCGGTAGCCCTCGGGGCTGGTGCCGAACTCGGTCCGCAGGTCCTCCTGAGTACGGAACAGCCAGTCACTTTCGTTGCCCTGCACCAGGGTGGTGAAGTTCTTCAGGTAGCCGGTGTCGTAGAGGCTGGCGTCGGCGGTGGCGGGGCACAGGTTGCAGCAGGCCTCGGCCCGGTAGACGGGAAGCCCGGCGGGCGTTTCGGCGCGCAGGCCGGCGGAGGTCAAGGCGATCGCCGCGGCCAGCGTGGAAATTCCAATCCATTTGCTGTTCTGGGTATTCATGTACACAGTCTCGTCGTTTCTACAGCTCGGCTTCGGTCGTGTCGATAGGGTCGATCAGCACGGCTTTCTGGTGGCGTACCAGGAGGTCGAGGATTTCATCCTGCTTGTCCCCGAGGACGCCGGAGAAGGAGAGGCCAGAGCTCTTGGTCGGGGCGAGCATGTCCACGCGGTAGAGCTCGAGGCTCAGCGGCGAGTCCACGGAGATCGGCGCCGAGCCGTTGCCGACCAGCTTGCCGCCGACCACGATCATCGACACTTTGGTGTCGAAGGGGTCGAGCTTGAAGTTCCGGTCGGTGTCGCTGAGGTCCTTGATGTGGCCATAGATACCGGTCAGCTGGTTGGCGACGGCGAGATTCTCGTAGATGCGGATGTTCATGCTGTTGCGCATGCGAATGCCGTGGCGTGCGTTGTTGATGATCTGATTGCCCCAGATGAGGTTGTTCGAGCTCTCGTAGAGGGTGATGCCGTCGGAGAGGTTCTGGTACACCTCGTTATAGGCGACCAGGTTGTGTTCGCTGTTACGGTCGAGGACGATCCCCGACAGCTTGTTGTCGTGGGTGCGGTTGTTGATGATCCAGCTGTTGTTGACTTCCCGCGAGATGATGATGCCGTGCTTCTTCTTCGTCCCGTAAACGTGGTTCTCGGCAATGATCAGGCGTTCCGAGCGGTCGTGGGGGTCGATGCCGTAGACGATGTTGTCACGGTAGGTGTTGCCCTTGAGCACCACGTCCTCGGCCTCGTAGCAGTAGAAGCCGTAGTAGATGTCTTCGAATATCGAATCGATCAGCCAGCCGGTCGGGTGCGGGCGCTTGAGGCGCTTGTGCATCTCCGGCGTGTACTGGGTGATGCTCACGCCGTAGGACTTACTGGTGTTGTAGCCGAGGCTGGCAATGGTGCTGCGCGAGATATAGGTGTCGGTACCGCCCCAGGACACCAGGAAGGGGCGGAAGACTTTCTCGCCACGGAAGCTGGCCGGGCCGTTGCTGGCCTCGCGCCAGCCGATCACCCTGGTGTCGGTGATGAACAGCTTGCCGTCGTTGACCAGGAAGGCGCCGCGCTCTTCGGAGAGGCGCAGCTCCTTGGTGTTCTTGTCGATGTGCAGGGTCGCGCCGGGATTGACGACGATCGGCAGGCGCGCCACGTAGACGCCCGGTGCGGTTTCGGCGAACTGGCTGGCCGGCAGTTGCCTGGCCAGCTGGCTCAGCTCGACGTAGCCGCCCTCGATGAAGATCGCCTGGGGCATGCCGCGCTGGCGTGTAACCCACTCGCGCAGGCGTTCGTTGCCGCCGGTGAAGTCCTTCAGGGCGTCCTGCTGCAGCATGCGCCGCACCACGATGCGCCCGCCGGGCTTGCGCTGAATCTTGGCCTCCACCGCCTCGGGAGTGTAGCCGGAGAGGTCCGGCAGCGTGGGCGGGTCCAGCTTCAGGGCTTCGATCGAGGCGCTGGTGACGCTGTACTGCTTCGAATCTATGGGGATGGGGGCAGACTGTCCTGCCGGCTCCGGCGGGGCGGCCTGGCTCCAGGCGCTGGTGGCCAGCAGCACGCCGAGCAGCAAGGGTTTGAGCTGGGTGGATGCAGGTTTCCGTTGCAAGTTCATGTTCGATCCTCTCAGCGTGCCGCTGGACCTTAGAAGCGCCAGATCATGTCGACGAAGACCCGGTGCATGGTGGTGTCGCCCTTGCTGGCATAGGCGCTGCCGGGGAAGAACAGGCCGCCGCGCAGACGAATCAGTGCGGACTGCTCGTCCAGTTCTCCGCCCCAGCCGGCCGGCAGCATGCCTTGGTTGAAGTAGCGGGTGACTACCAGGTCGACTTCCTGGCCGAGGTCCTTCTCGCCGGCCTTCAGAGCGTCCTTGCCGTTCTTGTCGAACGGGCTGATGGCGTTCTGGCCGAGCTCTTCATCGTCGTCTACCCGCCAGAAGCGGTGGTAGATCACGCTGGCTTCATAGTCCTGGTTCGGCTTCCAGGAGGTGAACAGGGTGCCTACCTGCATATTGGTCAGCTCGCCGCGGAAGGCCTCGCCGAAGCGGTGGATGCGCGTCTGGAGGCCGGTGAAGCTGGAGCGGTTGCTGTGCATGCCGGTCTGGATGAACTGCTCGGACTCGTCGTCACCCTCGCCGCCGCTGGCGCGGGCATAGGCCGCACCGATCTTCCAGCGGTCATTGAGGCTCCAGCGCAGGCCAAGATCCACAGCCCAGGCGTCGACATCTATGTCTTTGCGGTGGTCAGGGCGGCCGTCGCTGGCGAAGTTCCGCTTGTCCATCTCGCCGGTCAGCCAGGTGAATTCGGCCCAATAGTTGAGCGGCATGGTCGAGCGGTGGTTGAAGAAGTCACCGTCCAGGTGCACGCCCAGCCAGGTCAGGTCGCCGGTGTAGGACTTGCTCTGCTTGTCCTCGTAGACTTCCCGCTGACTGTCCGGCAGGTCGCCGTCGTCGCTGGTGTGGTGCACCTTGAGGCCAGCCCAGTGTCCCGGTCGCCACTGGTAGTCGAGGCCACCGAAGGCGTGAGTGCGGTCCTTGTCTTCCGGGCTCAGGTTGTCGAGGTCGGTGCGGTACTCGTCGAAGCGTTCGGCGACGCCGAGCTGGGCGCGCAGCAGGCTGGTATCCATGACCCAGTTCAGCGACTCGATGTGGATATCCCACCAGGTGCCTTCGTTGGTGGGGCTGCGCACGCGCTGGCGACCGAGGCGCAGGTGCTCGCCGGGATAGCTGGTGAGGCCGCTGTAGTCGATCCAGAACTCGCGCAGGGCGAGGTAGCTCTTGTCCGGGTCGCGGCTGTTGTCGCG
Source organism: Azotobacter armeniacus (assembly GCF_054779355.1). Taxonomy (NCBI): domain Bacteria; kingdom Pseudomonadati; phylum Pseudomonadota; class Gammaproteobacteria; order Pseudomonadales; family Pseudomonadaceae; genus Azotobacter; species Azotobacter armeniacus. The sequence continues at coordinate 79,566 of NZ_BAAGYK010000120.1, read as the reverse complement.
CTTGAACCCCGGAGCAGTGCCGTCTTCATCGTCGAGGGTGGGGGCGATCGGGTCGGTCTCGACGATGTCGGTACCCGTGACCGCCTGGAGCATCACCATGGCGCCCCAGTTGCCGCGCTGGCCGTAGACCCAGGGCCGCAGGTCGAGGGCGATGCCCTCAGTGTCGCCGCCGTTACGGGTATCCAGGTCGCGGTCGTCTTCCGACTCAGCGGTGATCTTCACCTCCAAGCCGAAGTTGCGGTCAGGGCCGACGGCTGCCAGAAGGGGAGTGGAGCAGAGTAGAGTGGCTCCAAGGCCCAATCCGGCGCTTATGCATTGCTTCCTACTCATAGTGCTTCCTGTTCGTTTTGCTTGGCTTGTAGCTGTGTCGGGGCTTGCCACGCGCCATAACGAGCCTGCTGTTCAACGTGCAGCAATTGTTCACCCCGGGTGCGTTCTGCGGGAGCGATCCTGCTCTCGATTTCCTGCAGCAGCACTTCGGAGTCCGGTCGGCCCTGGAGCACGGCGAGGCGCGCGAAGACGTAGGCATTGGCCAAGTCGATGCGGATGCCGCGGCCCTGGGAGAACAACTGCCCGAGGGTGTAGTCGGCGCTCGCCTGGCCGCCTCTGGCGGCGGTCAGCAGGCTGTCGACGGCCTTCTGCGGGTAGACCTCGCCGAGGTGGCCGCGGAAGTAGATCTGGCCCAGGTAATAGTGGGCCCTGTTTTCCGTGGCGCGGGCCTCGAGGAAATACTCCTCGGCCTTGAAGGGATCCTGGGGAAGCAGCTTGCCTTCGTAGTAGAGCCGGCCGAGCAGCAGGTCGGCCGCCGGCTGGGCGGCGGCGCGGCCGCGCTCGAGGTAGTCGAGCATCTGGTCGATGTTACCCGTGCCGGGGAAGTCGTAGAGCAGGCGCGCCAGACCGACCCAGGCGGGCGGGTAGGTCGGGGCGATTTCCTCGAGCATGGCGCGGGCGGTCTTTTCGTCCGAGCTGCCGAGCAGCGGGTCGGCGAGCACGCCGGCGACGTCCATGACCAGCTGCGCCGGCACGGCGCCGCTGCGATGGGCAGTCAGCAGCTGCTGTACCAGTGCCTGCAGGCGGTCGTCCTGGTCGCGCTTGAGGTAGACGGTGGCCAGGTCGATGTAGCAGTCGCTGTGTTCGGCGAGGCGTTGCTGGCAGATCCGCTCGATTTCGTCCAGGTGCTGGTCATAAGTACCCTGGGTGCGGTAGAGAACGATCTGCGCGATGTCCGCCTGGGAATGCCCGGCGGCCCGCCACTGGTCGATGCGCTGCTGTAGGCTGACGTCGGGAAAGCTCTGCGGATTTTTCAGGTAGAGCATCGCCAGGGGCAGTAGTACGCCGTCCTCGCCAGAGGCGAAGGCGTCGCCGAGCAGTTGCGCGGCCTCCCGCTTCTCCGCCTCGCTGCTGGTGGGCTTGTAGGCCAGCAGCTTGCCCAAGCGGGCCTTGGCCCGCGGCGAGGCGTCCAGTGCCATGCGGTAGGTCTGTTCCGCCTTGCGCAGCTGCTCGGGATCGCCGCTGGCCAGCTGCATGTCGGCCAGGCCGAGCTGGGCGTCGGTGAAGCCCATCTCGGCGAGCTGGCGAAAATGTCGCTCGGCGGTCTGGGTGTCACCGCGCTGCAGGGCTTCTTTCGCCAGACGCTGGTCGGGCAGGTCGAGGTTGGCGCAGGCCGTCAGGCCGGCCAGCGCCGAGAGCAGCAGGGGCTTGGTCAGGTTCAACTGAGGGGTCCTCTCAGAGTCCGGCGGTCACGGCCTTGTCGATCAGCGAGGGGCCGCGGTCGATGACCACTTCCACCGGCTGACCGGCCAGGCTGCTGTCCAGGGGCTGCTCGGGCTGGATGATTACGCGGATATCGCTGGACAGGCCTTCGTCCTGCAGGGCGCTGCTGACGATCCGCCCGTAGCGTCGCTCCTCCTCGCCGGGAACGCTGAAGCTGACCTGGGTGCCCGGTTTGACCTTGGCGAAGTCGCGGTAAGAGAAGCGCGCCTCGATGGTGGCCGCGGCATCGCTTGGCAGCAGCTCGAAAATCACTTGGCCCTTGGAGGCATACTGGCCGTTGGCCACGCGCTGAGCGACGACCTTGCAGTCGCATGGGCTGGTCAGGGTGCCCTTCATCTGCTGGGTGAACAGCTTCTCGACGTTGGTCGGGTTGAGCTGCTCCTCGTCCAGGTGGCCCTTGAGCATTTCCAGCATGGAGGCAGAGAAGGATGCGATCGGCGCGCCGTTGGCGACCAGACCGTCCGGGCCGACCAGGCTCTGCACCGTGCCCTCGCGGGGCATGGTCACCTGCATGCTGGGCACGCTGACCATGCCCGATTCAGCATGGGTGATGAAGTAGAGGCCGTAGAGCTGCTTGAGGATCAGGCCGAAGGCGCCGAGGCCGGCGATGAAGATCGCCAGGCTGAAGCTGACTGCGCGCACGCGCTCGAAGATGCTCTGCTGGGCCAGTCCCTTGCCCTTGCGCTCCTTGGTGAAGTTGTCGCGCTGCAGGGTGCAGATCACGTCGCCGACGGTGACCAGCTCGCCGCTCAGGTGCGAGGTGATCAGCTGGCGCAGGGTGGCGATCTCCCGGGCGCCCAGACCGTGGAACTGGCAGCCGGTGCGGCCGTTCTCCGGGTCGAGGTTGCACACCTGGAACTCCACGTCCATGGCCAGGCCCAGGTTGTCGAGCTGGAACAGCAGCTTGCCCCGGTGGAAGGCGCCCTGCTGGGTGATGGGCTTGCCACTGGCGAAGCTGAAGCCTCCGGCGGAAATATCGATCAGGCGCTGCTCGACCGTTTCCCGGTTGGCACCCAGGAAGCGAATCTTTCCTGGCAGTTTGACCCGAGCGTGTTGGCGTTGTGCTTCCGACTCGTGGACCACATTGACATTGAGTGCGGTATTCATGGTTGGATGTCTTCCTTCTCGATCATTCATTCCCGGTCAGACCGACAGCATCAGCACAGCAACGAAGATGCTGGCCGCTGAAAAGGTCATGGCCTTTGACGACCAGTTGTTGAACCAGCTCTGGAAGCTGGCGAGTTCTCGGTTGAGCTTGGTGTCCTGGCGCGTCCAGGATTGCTGGTCGAGGCGGAAGAACACATGGATCTTCACCAAGGCGCCGACGATCTGGTTGTAATAGAGGATCAGCGGGTAGGCCGGCCCGATGCTGTGTCCGGAAGCCGCCAGCAACAGGGTCAGCACCAGGCGGGTGGAGCAGACCCACAGCAGGTAGACCAGGAGGAGGGCGATGCCATACTTGAGGCTGGCGATGGTCGCCACGATCAGGCCGAGCAGGCTGGTCCACATGGACACGCGCTGGTCGAACAGCACCACCGAGGTGAACCAGCCCAGGCGCTGGACGCCGAGCTTCAGCGCGCGGGAGTTCTGCCGCAGGTTGTTGCCGTACCAGCGGAACATCAGCTTGCGGCTGGCCTTGACGAAGCGCTTCTCCGGCGGGTGCTCGACGGTGTGGATCGAGGCGTCGGGCACGTAGAAGGTGTCGTAGCCCAGGCGCATCAGGCTGAACCAGCTGGACTTGTCGTCGCCGGTAAGGAACTTGAAGCGGCCCAGACGCCAGTGGTCGAGGTTGTCGTTTTCTACATCGATGATGAATTCGGGATCGGTGACGACCGCAGCACGGAACACCGACATCCGTCCGGTGAGGGTCAACACGCGGTGGGACAGCGCCATGGAGCACATGTTGATGTGACGCTGGGCGAAGCGCAGCTTGTGCCACTCGCTCATGATGTAACCGCCCAGCACTTCGCAGAATTCGTTGGTGGTCAGGCCACCCATGTTGGGAAAGATCTTGAAGTAGGGGACCGTCTTGCGGACCACGCCGGTGTTCAGCACGGTGTCGCCGTCGATCACCGCGACCACCGCGTTTTCGTCGGGCATGTGCCGGGAGATGGCGCGGAAGCCGTTGGCCAGGCCGTCGCGCTTGCCGGTGCCGGCGATGCGCACGAAGTCCAGCTTGACCCGGTCCGGCGGGTTGAGCTTTTCCCAGAGGCTCTTGATCAGCAGCTCGTCGGACATTTCCACGATCGAGCAGACCACGGTGGTCGGGTAGCCGCAGTTGATCGCCTCGCGGATCACCGAGCCGTAGACCTTGCCGGTGGTCAGGGCGTCGATGCGAAAGCTGGTGACCATCAGGAACACATAGGAAGGATCGGTGTCCTTGCCCAGCTTCTGCACCTTGCGCCGGTAATAGGGGAAGACCACATAGAGGAACAGCATGCCGCGCAGGAAGTGGATGAGCCCCATGGAGTAGCGCCACATGCCGATGAGGCCAATCAGCATGATGAAATGCTTCGATTCCGGATCGAACACCTGTGGTGGCAAACTGAGTGCCAGCAGCATCAGGAAGCTGAGGAAGAGCAGCCAGCCGGTGGCTTCCCCAAGGGCATGCTTGAACCTGTCCATAATCGTTATGAGTCCGTCATCTGTATTCGCGGGCCGGCATGGACGGCGCTATTGTTGTTCTTGTGCGGCCTTCCCAGGTCCGCCCCCCAAAGGGGGCGGGCCGGCGGCGGGTTTACCAGCAGATCCCTTCGGCGTCGCCGTTGGTGCGCTGGGGCATGAAGCCGACCAGGTCGATTACCTTCTTACCGGCCGGAACCTGGTGGGCCAGTTTCTCGAAGCGCGGATCGGCGTTACCGAGGACGATGATGTCGGCCTCCGCGACAACCTTGTCCAGGTCGGACTTGAGCAGGGAGGAGACGTGGGCGATCTCGGACTTGATGTACTGGCCGTTTGCTCCGTGGTCGCGGGCGTATTCGACGTTGCTGTCGAAGATGCTCAGGTCGAAGCCCTTGCCGATCAGCATCTCGGCCAGTTCCAGCTGCGGGCTTTCGCGCAGGTCGTCGGTGCCGGCCTTGAAGCTCAGGCCGAGCAGAGCGACCTTGCGCGAGCCGTGGTTGTCGATCATGTCGTAGGCCTTCTGCACCTGGGCGACATTGCTGCGCATCAGCGAGTTGATCAGCGGAGCCTCGACGTCCCACTGGCCGGCGCGGTAGCTGAGGGCGCGCACGTCCTTGGGCAGGCAGGAGCCGCCGAAGGCGAAGCCCGGACGCATGTAGTACTGGGACAGGTTGAGCTTGTTGTCCATGCAGACCACTTCCATCACCTCGCGGCCATCGACGCCGGCAGCTTTGGCGATGTTGCCGATCTCGTTGGCGAAGGTGACCTTGGCAGCGTGCCAGACGTTGCAGGTGTACTTGATCATCTCGGCGACGGCGATGTCCTTGCGGATGATCGGTGCGTCGAGTTCGCCATAGATGGCTTCCAGTGCGTCGCCCGAGGCCTTGTCCAGCTCGCCGATCACGGTCATCGGCGGGAAGTTGTAGTCCTTGATCGCGGTGCTTTCGCGCAGGAACTCGGGGTTGACCGCCACGCCGAAGTCGACGCCGGCCTTCTTCCCGGAGAACTTCTCGAGAGCCGGAATCACCACGTTGTGTACGGTGCCCGGCAGCACGGTGCTGCGCACCACTACAGTGTGACGCTCGTTCTTGTCGCGCAGGGCGGAGCCGATCTCGCGGCATACCGCCTCGATATAGTCGAGTTCCAGATCGCCGTTCAGCTTGCTCGGCGTGCCGACGCAGAGCATGGACAGGTCACTGGAGAGAATCGCTGCGGTCACATCGGTAGTGCCGCGCAGACGGCCGGTTTTCACACCCTCTGCCAGCAGTTCTTCCAGTCCCGGTTCGACGATGGGGGATTTTCCCCGGTTGATCATATCAATCTTGGCTGCGGAAATATCCACGCCGAGCACATCGTGCCCGCGCGTCGAAAGACAGCCAGCACATACTGCACCCACATAGCCCAGTCCGAAAATGCTGATACGCATCGCGGTCACCTCGTCCTTTGTTTAGCTACAGAAAATTGATGACTAAAAACCTTAGCCATCAGGTTGCCGGCGGCCCTCAACCGAAGTTGCAGGCCGAACTACAGTTAATAAGTTTTACGCCTATACATTGTCGGCGTTAAAAAAAGCAGGCAGGTTTTCAGGGATGCTTCATCGACTGCTCAAGCGTTCCACGGGAGATCGTCCCTCATGGCTCGCCCGCTTGCCGCAGGCCGCTATCGCTTTGCCATTACAGCATCCAAATTTTATTGGAATTCTTGCTGACTTCTTTGACCTTTCGTGGTGCTTGTACATTCATGTTTCTGGAGCCGATCGGTTGCAGGCCTAAGAAACATTTTTTCTACGATAGTTCCCTAATGGGTTGCCCTTCCTCTGTGTGTCACTCTGGCAGTTTGCCAGTGGCTAGCACGTCTGTCTCAATACAGATTGCCGGTAATGAGATAAGTTCCACGGCCATCGGCTAGCCATCATGGAATAGACGGATTTTTTGAGAAAGGCCCCTGTTTAATATCGGTTTGATATCAAAAATCAGAATATAGTAGGACTTGTGCCACTGTATTGATATCATTTAGATATTATCTTGAGTGCTGGGAAAGCCCAATAAAGGGCTTCAGGCGTTTGCTCGGCATGAGGCGCATCCTGCCTTGCAGAGGCTGGCCATCTTGAGCGGATGGTTGCCTGCGGTGGCTCGCTGTCGCCCGAAGTGTTCATGAATATCACCTGGCGCCAGGGAACCAACGAACCGCTTGGCGGGCGCATGCCGGCTTGAGCATCGACGCCTATGGTTTCCTGCCGTGCAGCGCCTGGGTCGCGAGCGTGCTGCCGAGCAGGACAGTCGAGGGGAAAAATGTAGCGAATGCCCAATGCCTGCGCTTCCCGCGGGTTACCTCCCGCGCGGCAGTCCAGCGTACACAACGTCACGTCTCGAGCTCGATCATGACGCTGCGTCATCAGCTCGGCGCCTACCTGATGCTTGAGCTTTGCCACTGCTCATCCTGTGGCTCGTGCATGTGGCATCTGCGCTTGTGACGCAGTAAGACTAAATGGAAGTTGGATGTGCGCCGTCGCGGGATGAGAGCGCATGGCCGCATGGATGGCCGGTCGGCCCGGTGCATGGGGCGGAGGGGTATGGCGGCCACTTGGCGGACGCCATCCAGATCGACTGGCTGCTGCAGGGCCGAAGGCCCACGCAGGCGGCGGCACTGGCCGACAGTCAGCGTCCCGGCTCTTACAGGGAGCTGCGCAGCCCGGCCTGATCGGTCGGGCGAAGCGCAAGACAATGGACGGAAGAAGAGTGGCAGCTCAGTTTACGATAGGGCCACCCTTTGGCATGCGACAGGCGAGCCCAGATTGAAAATAGCGTGCTGCTTCAAGCCTTCGTCAGGCTAGCCCGTGCGGCCGAACAACAGAGAAATAACGAAAAGAATCAGGAAGAGCACGAAAAGAATCTTCGCGATGCCGGTGGCGGTTCCTGCAATACCACCGAAGCCAAGTAACCCTGCAATGATTGCGATAACCAGGAATATAATAGACCAAGTTAGCATTTTATGCTCCTTCGCTTATGGGTTTGATGACTATAATCCATAAGATACCCAGAGACTCAAAAAATCCAACGCTGCTGGCGTTCCAATGTGTAATGGTTGCCCTTCTGGATGGTCATCGGGGGACTGTCCAGAGGGCGCGTTGGCTGCAGAGAGAGAGAGGAATTCTCAAGTTCGGTCAATGCATCGCTATCGAGGGGGAGAGTATTCCTGCAGTACATTGCTGAACCCAGAGTCAAGATGAGCACAATACTTGCAGGCAGGACTTTGCTACGCAGAACAGAATGGATTTTGCCGTGGTTCATTTTGAAAATCCTTCGGTTGTTTCATGCGACATTGTTTTACAGTCCGGTGCTTGTCATTTACCAAGCTAGCAAGTATCGCACCACGGCATGAAAGTCCTTGGATTGCTTTCCATTTCAAGGAGATATCGTTATAGAGCAGAGCCGCTTGTGTTGCAGGGTGCAGGATTCGCGCTGGCTCCACTATGCAATTTGCACGAAGCGGCGTGGCTGGGCGTGGCTGAGAGTATTTCCCTATTCTGCATTCTGCCGAGGCGCTGCCACTAGCGAGTCTGGGTTGAGAACAAGCTCCAGGTCGACACGAATAAAGCGGCAATCACGGGGCCAATGACGAAGCCGCTGAGGCCAAACAGGGCCAGGCCACCTAGTGTCGACACCAGGACCAGATAGTCCGGCATTCTGGTGTCTTTGCTCACCAGAATGGGTCGCAGGATATTGTCCACCAGACCGATGATGAAAATGCCACAAACAGTGAGTAGCACACTCTTCAGAATCGCTCCGCTGAGAAGGAAGTAGACGGCTACCGGTACCCAGATCAGGCCCGTTCCCAAGGCTGGCAAAAAAGACAGAAAGCCCATCGCGACTCCCCAGATCAAGGCACGAGGAATGCCTATCAAGGCAAATATCACCCCACCCAGGGCCCCCTGAATGACCGCAATGATAATGCTACCTTTGATGGTGGCTTGTACCATGCAAGTGAATCGCTGAAATAACCGGCTCTTTTTCATTTCGCTGAGGGGAATGGCCTCCCTGATCTGCCTAACCAAGGCAGTACCATCCCTGAGAAAGAAAAACAGCAGATAGAGCATGACGAAAAAGCTGAGAATGAATTGAAAGGTATTCTGGCCAATATAGAAGGCCTTGGTGGCCAGGAATTGGCTGCCCTGCATGGCGGCGCTGGCGATCTTGTCACGAAACTCGTTCTGGTTGTCCAGGCCGAAGTGGGACAGCTGGGTTTGCAGAGGGGGGGGCAGGCGTGCCTTGAATCCCTCGAGAAGGCTTCTGAAGTCGATCTGGCCAGCCTCGAGCTGGGTATAGAGGATGGCGCCTTCCTGAATCAATAGGCTAGAGATAATGATGATGGGAAGGACCGCACCGATCACACAAATTATCAAGGTGATTGATGAGCTCAGGTTTGGATAGTTCCCCCTGAAGCAGCGCTGAACGTATAGTTGTACAGGATGGAAGAGAATGGCCAGTGCGATCGCCCAGAAGATTGCGCCATAAAAGGGAAGTATAAGCCAGGCAAAGGCCAGGGAAATCAGGACCAACAAGAACAGGAAGACCCTGTATTCAAAGCGTGGATTGATCATTGCAATCTAGGCCATGGTCAGGCATGCCGCATGGTGGGGATTCGGCTCCGGGGTAGGCCGGTGCGGCGCAGGCTTGAAGCGGGCCGGGCCTTGGTCTTGGCATCGTGGACGCTTGCGCGGGAATTCTCCATCGCGAGGCCTTCAGGTGCTGTGGCGAGGTTCAGGATAGCTGGCGCCTGGAAAGCCTGCATGGAGGCTTTCGGCACATCGAAATCCGGATAATGGCCAGAGTGTGCAGTAGTGATGCATGGGCTCGGTCCATCCTCGGGGCCACAGGCATGTGCTGGCGCTGTGTGGCCTGTTCGAGTCAGCGAAGATAGCCTCGATTGAAAGAGAAGCGTAGTTCATCCGCCCGGAAAGTCTCATGCGGGACTCCAGACGATCAGACAAAGCTGCTGTTGACAACTTCAGGGCCGGCACTGCGCACAACCCTGATCGGCTGTAGTGAGCTAGTGGATTTCGCCATAGGCCTTCATGACTTACGCCATGTCATGGTATTCCCTTTCCGGCAGAGCTTTGATGATATCGACAACTTCATCTTCACTTCCTTTTTTGCACATGCTCTAGCATTTGTCGTTTGCTGGCAGGGTAGTCGATACTTCATCAGATGATGAGTGATATGAGGACGATTGCCCTCCCATTCTTCGAGTCATCCTGTCCTCCTCTCGATTTGAAAAAGGGAGAAATATCCCCCTTTTTCAAGACCATGTCAGATCGGAGCATTCCTTAGCTTTTCCCGCCCCGGTCGTGGCCCTCTTGCTTGGATTGGCTGCGACCCTCTTGACGGCCTTGACCCTGGCTCTCCGCTCTCTTTCCTTCTTCGATCAACTCGCGTACTCGCTGGCCTCCTTTATGGCCAAGCTCCGAATAGCCTTCCGGGCCGAGCTGCTCTTTGCGAGCTTCGCCGCCTTTCTTGCCGAGTTCGGAATAGCCTTCCGGCCCGAGTTGTTCCTTGCGAGCTTCGCCGCCTTTATGGCCCATTTCGGAGTAGCCTTCCGGCCCGAGTTGTTCCTTGCGGGCTTCACCGCCTTTATGGCCCAGTTCGGAATAGCCTTCCGGGCCGAGTTGTTCCTTGCGAATTTCACCGCCTTTTTGGCCGGCTTCTTTCACGCTCATGCTGCCTTTTCCTTTCTGCGATGTACCGCCCGGGTTTTGGTGTGAAGTTGCCATGATGCTCTCCTGATTGTTTCGGACTTGCATGTAGGGCTTGGTCGTTTGCTATTCCTTTGTCAACCAGTCCAGTTCCTTTGGTATCGCCGCTCGTGTACTTACCTGTTCATGGAGTCTGGGCTATTTTTTTTCGCCTTTGGCTTTTTTCCCTTCTTTGATGAGCTCACGAACGCGCTGCCCGCCTTTATGGCCGAGTTCGGAGTACCCTTCCGGTCCCAGTTGCTCTTTGCGAGCCTCGCCGCCTTTACGGCCGGCTTCGCTTACACTGATTGAACCTTTTTCATTGGCCATGACGTTACCTCTCGGTTCAGTGTTTTCCTCAGAATTTCCTTTGTGCTTCGATGGAATAGCGCATATGCACACCATCTTTTTTGGGGCCACCTTTATAGCCAATCTGCTCATAGAACTCTCGTCCATGACGTGCGGAGGTGGCATTACCTCCTTGCCAGCCTGCTTTACTGACGTTCATGCTGCCTTTGGCTTTGTTCATGGCCCCACCTCCTTTTTGCAGGTGTCTTGATGGCTCAACTATTTTCCAAAGCAGACAGTGCGCTTCTTGATCCATGGCTGCCTGTGCTTCTGCTCAAGCGGTGGTCTGCTTGTATGAGTGTCTGGCAGCCAGCAAAGATTTGCTTTGGGAACAGTTGCTAATTTCGATGTCAAATGATAGTCAAGGTTTCCGAATGCCGACGAATGGATGAATATATTGTTTTCAAAGAAGGTCTATTTCAAGGCGGTATATTTCAAGTTTCGGCCAATGCCATGGCCTTGGTTGTATGAGCTCGGGGGGGAGACTCAGCTTTTGCAGAGTGGAGAGCAGTCAAACAGCCAGGTGGCTTGGAAGAGCAAAAATCAATTTTTCAAATAAATATAAACAATGTGCACTAATTAGCTAGGAAATGGGCAATGAAGAGCGGGAACTCCGGTGGCCATTCCTCCTGAAGGACTCTGGCGCACGGGTGTCGGGCGAGCAGGGCGATGGGCAGTGTAGCCTGCGGCTTTCGCCAGGCGCCCGAACAACCGCTGCGGCAGGTTTCGTCCAACCTGCAATCATTGCGGAGTTCAGTGGTAGCCCTCGCCGTGCTTTACCTTGCCGCGGAACACGTAATAGCTCCAGGCGGTATAGCCGAGGACGATGGGAATGATCAAAAGCGCTCCAACCAGCGCGAAGCCCTGGCTCTGCGGCGGCGCGGCGGCGTCATGGATCGATATTGCTGGCGGAATGATGTTCGGCCACAGGCTGATGATCAGGCCGCTATAGCCGAGGAAGATCAGCACCAGGGTGAGCACGAAGGGCCGCGCATGATCGTTGTTCGCCACCGAGCGTAGCAGCGCCCGGACGCTCAGCAGTACCAGCAGTGGTACCGGTATGAACCAGATCAGGTTGGGCAGGCTGAACCAGCGCCGGGCGATGGCGTCGTGGGCCAGCGGCGTCCACAGGCTGAGAATGCCGATCACCGCCAGTAGCACCAGGGCCAGCGGCCTGGCCAGATCGTGCATGCGTCGCTGCAGGCGGCCTTCGGTCTTCATGATCAGCCAGGTACAGCCGAGCAGACTGTAGGCGACGATCAGGCCGAGGCCGCAGAACAGTGGGAACGGCGCCAGCCAGTCGAGCGCACCGCCGCTGAACTGGCCGTCGGCCACAGGAATGCCCCCGATGAAGGTGCCCAGAACCACGCCCTGGAAGAAGGTGGCCGCCAGCGAGCCGCCGATGAATGCCTTGTCCCAGATGTGCCGTCGGTCCTCGCGGGCCTTGAAGCGGAACTCGAAGGCCACGCCACGGAACACCAAGCCGATCAGCATGAAGATCAGCGGCAGGTAGAGCGCCGAGAGGATCACCGCATAGGCCAGCGGAAAAGCCGCGAAGAGTCCGGCGCCGCCGAGCACCAGCCAGGTTTCGTTGCCGTCCCAGACCGGCGCCACGGTGTTCATCATCACGTCGCGGTCATGGGCGTCCTTGAAGAACGGGTAGAGCATGCCGATGCCGAGGTCGAAGCCGTCCATCACCACGTACATCATCACGCCAAAGCTGATGATCGCCGCCCAGATCAGTGAAAGATCGATGCCCATGGTTCAATTCCTCGCGTTCGGCTCGTCATTGTCCAGACCTTCTTCGGGAGCGGACAGCGGTCGGGCCGGCGTGCGCTGCTGGCCCGCACCACCGCTGATGGGCTCGCGCCCCTCGTCGGTTACCGGTCCTTTGTGGACCAAGTGCAGCACATAGACAAACCCGATGCCGAATACCGCCAGATAGACCACCACGAACAGCAGCAGGCTGATGCTCATTTCGACGACGCCATGCGCCGAGACCGCGTCGCGGGTGCGCAGCAAGCCGTAGACCACCCATGGCTGGCGGCCGATTTCGGTGGTGAACCAGCCGGCGAGGATGGCGATCAGCCCGGATGGTCCCATCAGCAGGACCAGGCGCAGGAAGGGCCGCGACTGGTAGAAGTTGCCGCGCCGGCGCAGCCACAGTCCCCACAGGCCGGTGAAGATCATCAGCAGACCGAGTCCGACCATGATCCGGAAGGTCCAGAACACGATGGTCGAGTTGGGGCGGTCCTCCGGCGGGAAATCCTTCAGGGCTGGAATCGGCTCGCTCAGGCTGTGCTTGAGAATCACGCTGCCGAGCACAGGGATTTCCACCTTGAAGCGGGTTTCCTCACGCTGCATGTCCGGCCAGCCGAAGAGGATCAACGGCGTCGCTTCGTTGTCGACATTCTCCCAATGGCCTTCGATGGCGGCGATCTTCGCCGGCTGGTGTTCCAGGGTATTGAGGCCGTGGAAATCGCCAATCAGCGCCTGCACCGGGGCGACGATCAGCGCCATCCACATGGCCATGGAAAACATCTTGCGGACCGCCGGGTTGTCGCGCCCGCGCAATAGGTGCCAGGCCGCCGAGGCGCCGACAAAGAAGGCCGTGGCGAGAAAGGCGGCGACCGCCATATGCAGCAGACGGTAGGGGAAGGAGGGGTTGAAGATCACCGCCAGCCAGTCCATCGGAATGACTTTCCCATCAATGATTTCATGGCCTTGCGGAGTGTGCATCCAGCTGTTGGAGGCGAGAATCCAGAACGTCGAGATCAGCGTGCCGATCGCCACCATCAGCGTGGAGAAGAAGTGCAGCCCAGGACCGACCCGGTTCAGGCCGAACAGCATAACCCCGAGAAAGCCGGCTTCAAGGAAGAAGGCGGTGAGCACCTCGTAGGCGAGCAATGGGCCGATAACGCTGCCGGCAAAGGTGGAGAAATTGCTCCAGTTGGTGCCGAACTGATAGGCCATGACAATGCCGGAAACCACTCCCATGCCGAAGTTCACCGCGAAGATCTTCAGCCAGAAGTGGTACAGGTCGAGGTAGACCTCTTCCTTGGTTTTCAGCCAAAGCCCTTCGAGTACCGCCAGATAGCTGGCCAGGCCGATGGTGATCGCCGGAAAGAGAATGTGGAAGGACACGGTGAAGGCGAACTGGATGCGGGCCAGGTCGAGTGCTTCCCATCCGAACATGACAAATCCTCCTGGAGCAGCGGCGCTAGAGGGATGCCCATCCTGGGTTGGAGAGAGGCTGCGCCGCGACGTTCAATGATTTTTCATGCCCCCGGACGAAGCGGGCAGGGGACGGCTGCTGCTGGGCCAGGTCATCCGGACGAATAGGGGATGATCGAGATCTTGCCGTTCTTCTCGAGAATCGCGTACTTGATCTGCTGCATCTGCTCCAGGCCCTGGCTCTGGCGTGCTGCCAGCAGGATGTCCTCCTCGCGCAGCCGGGCCTCGCTCAGGCGCTTTTTCAAAGGGCGGCCGTCCTCGACGATCAGCGTCGAGGTGCCCTCGATCAGCGCATCGATCCGGCCGAACCTGAGCTTGACGAGCGACAGGCCGACATCGATGACGATCAACGTCACGATCACGATGACCGCATTGATGAACGAGAAGTCGTCGCCCAGCAGCGCCTGCTGCGTCGCCTCGCCGATGATCAGCAACAGCAGCAGATCGAAATTGGTGATGTCCGCCAGGGTGCGCCGGCCGGCGATCTTGAACAGGACCAGCAGGATCAGATAGATCGCGGCGGCTCGAAGAACGGCATCCATGGCCATCTCCTCACGGATAGATGAACTGCGTGAAGACCACGCTGCCGCCTTCGAACCAGGCGGTGCTCCGCACCAGCCCTATGCCGTCGGGGCGGATCGTCAGGTAGACGCTCAGGGATCCCTGTTCGTCGGCCTGGCCGACGAGTTCCAGCCCGCCCTGGCGACTTCGGGCGAACAGAGGCTGCGGTTGCAGGCTTTCGATCGTATGGGCGCGCAGGAATGCCTGGTCGATGCGCAGGGTTGCCTGCGCCGAGGGGCGGGTCTGGGCCGCGAGAACGATCCGGCTGCTGGCGCCATTGCGCAGGAAGCGCTCGTATTCCACCGTCAGGCGTTGTTCCGGGCTGCTGCTGCTTTGCCTGCTGAGCGGACCGCTCGAGAACAGGCCGGTCAGGGCCAGACCGACGAAGGCGAGCAGCACGCCGAAGCCGATCCGCTCGCGTTTCCACGTCTTGCGCTGGCGGGCGATCTGGTCGGTGATGGGGTAGTTCCGCGGAGCGAAATCATCCTGCTGCGCATCGCCCGGCTGCGTGCCCTGGCCGGGAAGGTCTTGCGAGGCATCGGTCATGGCAGTGGCCTGTGCGTCTTGCCGGTTCAATGAGTCCGACCGCCATTTTCGAATTTTGTCTCGCTGGCAAGAGGATCGCTGCGCGCGTCCGGTCCATGCAGGGCAATCGCATGAAGGGGCAAGTGCAGCCATTCACTCCCTCTCCCGCGTGCGGGAGAAGGCTGGGGAGCGGAAAAACAGGCCATCGCAACTCATTTGCCCTCTCTCCCGGCCCCTCGGCTTTGGCCTCCTGCGTCGCCCTACCTCCTGCATCCATGCAGTCGTCTCCCATGGATGGGAGAGGGAAGAAAGTTGTTCATGCGATTGCCCTGCCGGCCCATGTCGCTTCGCCATTTCCTTTGTACGGCAGCCTTCCGGGTATGCACCTTGAGCACCGGCCATGCTGCCCGGCCGATGGATCCAGCGCTCCGCTAGAACTCGGAAAAATCGATCGGGTCTGCTGAGGAGAGGGAACGAAAAGACGAGAAGGAAATGTTCCGATTGCAGACAGATGATGGGGGCGGAATTAAGGCAGCTCGCCGCACAGCGTGCGGATCGGAGTGCCGCCGTTCCCCTGCAAGTCTGCGTCCATCACGATGAATCCTATCCACCCGCTATCTGTGACGGAAGGTGAACGTTATGGCTGAAGATAATCAAACTCTGCCGCCCCAGCATCAGGAGCAACGGCCTGGCAAGGAAAGCGAAATGCATCCGCGCCCGGAATACAAAGCCGAAGATTACAAGGCTGCCGGCAAACTGGAGGGCAAGGTCGCGGTCATCACCGGTGCTGACAGCGGTATCGGTCGTGCCGTGGCGGTGGTCTTCGCCAAGGAGGGCGCCGACATTGTCCTGCTTTATCTGGATCAGCCGGAAGATGCCGAAGAAACCCGCCGGGAAATAGAAAAACAGGGCCGGCAATGCCTGCCTCTGGCCGGCGACGTGGCCGATGCTGCGTTCTGCCGCATGGTGGTCGAGGAAACCGTCGGTAAATGGGGCCACCTGGATGTGCTGGTCAACAATGCGGGGGAGCAGCATCCGCAGGAGCGGCTCGAGGATATCAGTGAGGAGCAATGGGAAAAGACCTTCCGCACCAATATCTTCGGCATGTTCCAGTTGACCAAGGCGGCGCTCCCGTCGATGAAGGAGGGCAGCGCCATCATCAACACCACCTCTGTCACTGCCTACAAGGGCAATCCCAAGTTGATCGACTATTCCTCCACCAAAGGTGCGATTACCGCGTTCACGCGCGCCCTGTCGACCAACCTGGCGCCGCGCGGTATCCGCGTCAATGCGGTTGCGCCGGGGCCGATCTGGACCCCGCTGATTCCTTCTACCTTCAGTGAGGAGGAAGTGGCGCATTTCGGTGCTTCAACGCCGATGAAGCGTCCTGGTCAACCGGAAGAGGTGGCGCCGGCCTACGTTTATCTCGCCTGCAACGACTCGTCCTATGTGACTGGACAGGTATTGCATGTCAATGGTGGAACGGTGATCAATGGCTGACGGGAGCTGTTCATCTTCGGCCTGTGCCGAGCTGCCGCTCGGCACTTGGCTTTATTGATTTTCCTCAAGAAGGAGTGCCGACAGGCATCGGTCAGGACTGAGCCTATTGCCCAGCCCTGTATTTTCCCGCACTTGCAATCTCAATCATCGCCTCAGCGTTTGGCTGCCACATCTGGTGTTTCTGAGCGGCTCAGAAATGCCGTGGTAATTTCCGGTAGATAGTTCAGCAGCCAATCAGCCATGGCCTGCTCCTGCAACAGGATTTCCTGCGCAATCCGTTTGGTTTCCGAGTCGCCCGCCATTTCGGCAGCGGTGATGAGAATCCTGTAGGAGGCAATTTCCATATTTTCGAAGACATAGGAGCTCATGGCGCCCTTGACCACCTCATCACTCATGACCAGGCCACTGAGGCCTTGTCCGAAAGCCACGATCTTGCCGGCCATATCTTTGAACGCCGAAGGACTGCTGCCCAAGCGGGTGATGCAGCTTTCCACTTGGGCTCTCTGCCAGCGGGTTTCCTCCAGATGCTGGTCGATACGCACCTTGAGCTGAGGATAATTGTCTATGCGGTCCGACAGGGACTCCAGCATGTTTTCCGCTTGTTGCTCCATAGCGTGGGCATCGCGAAGCCAATCGAGCAGGTTTTCATGAACAGTTGCCATTTGACGATCTCCTTGACAGAGGATTGGGTTGTTCATTGGGTAGAATTCGGCGGCCGTTTGAGAGTTCAGCTCAGCTGACAGGTGGGCTCGGACTTGTTTTATTGGAAAAGGGGATACGTAACAATCGATAGCGATATAAGCGGGCGTCCAACTCTTACTCTTCGAGATCATTGTGGGTGAGTTGGCCCGGGTGAGTCCGCCTGGGCTACATTGCAGCAGCAATCCGCTTGCTCGAAACTCCCGAGCAACCCATTGAGCGCCCCGGCCTCATTATGCTGGCCGCATCACCCGGCGCCGTCTTGACGCGCTCGACCTCCAGGCCCCTGAGACGCAGGCAGCGGAAGCCGTTGCGCTCCCAGGAGGAGATCTTCATCCGGGTTCGCGCGTGGTTGTTGAAGAAGACGAGCTTGAGACAGAAGGGGGGGCCTTGGGGGGAGTTCGGCTGCCGTTTCAAAGTTCAGCCGCGCTGACAGGCGGGCCAGAACTTATGGCTCATTCGGTCGTTACCGCTTGATTATTGCCAGTGGCTCGAAGGGACTGCCTGCAAATCCAGAACTATCTGCGGCATGGCAAGTCGTATTTTTTGTCGGAGTATCCTGTTTGCTGTCTGGTGCCCTCCTATATGGAAATAACTTCTAAAGAGGTAATGAGCCATGATGAGAGTATATAAAACCCTTATTGCCAGTGTCTTGCTTTTTGGACTCAGCGCTGTATACGCCGCTGATACTATGGATGCGGATGACTTTGTCGACGAAGCCTCAGCGAAGGGAGTCGCGGAAATCGAGAGCGGCAAGCTTGCCTTGGAAAAGAGTACCTCAGCGGATATCAAGGCCTTTGCCCAGCAGATGATCGAAGAGCACACCGCAACAAACCGGCAGCTGGCACAGATTGCCACGACCAAGAACTTGGAAGTGGCCGACGAGGCCGAACTGATGAGCAAGGCCAAGAGATGGATTCTACAATTGCGGGACGGCGAATCTTTCGATGAAGCTTATGCCAATAATCAGGTTGCGTCACATGAGAACACGATCGAGTTGTTCCGCGATGCCGCGCAGAAATTGGAGGATCCGGAGCTCAAGGCGTTTGCCAGCAAAACTTTGCCGAAGTTGGAGCAGCATTGGGAAAAAGCCAAGCAACTGGCGAAAACCCACAAGAAGGGCGGCTACTAAGTAAGCACAGTTCGTATTCTTGGCAATCGCGATAGCTGTCGGAGGGCTTGTCGGGCTTGCCGTGCCTCAAGCTTTCAGGTGCAGTTCGCGGCTGTCAATAGGCAATAGCCGACCTTGCTCAAAGCGCAACGTTCCTGTTTGGCATTGATTCGGCGCGAGGATCATGGGAAAGGGATAATTGGTAAAGGGGAGGCCGTTAAATTGGCCTCGCCAAACAGACCAACTCCTGCCTCCCAGCTGTCAGCATGCGTCCTGTCGAGCGTGCTGCCTTCCGACCAGGCGGCATTGTTGCCAGCGCGTCGAGAACACTCGTATGCCCAGCCTTGCCCTCGGGGCTGGTTAGCTTCCGCGCCACGGTCGCTGTCACCAGGCTCCCTGACCTGGGGCACCATAAGTATCTATAGCGCTTCGCTGTGTTCGCAGCGGTTTCGCTGCCCATTCCCCGCCGATTGGCATCCTGTCAGCCCTCAGTGCGTTGGTCCGAGCGAAATGCAGCACTTGGGGACAGACGGCTGCCAAGCCATGCTTTCCTGCAAAATCCGGTACTTGCAATGCCATCGGTCGGCGTTCCGGCTCGAAGCGCGCGGCGCCCCATGTGCCCGAGTTGCTGCGCATACTGGGAGATATGCCATCTTTTTCTTGGAAGATTCATTCTTCCTCCGGGTGGCGCAGCCTTTCCTGGCCGCCAATGCAGCGAGTGTCCGAGCGCCATGCAAGGGCAACGTTACCGAGCGTTTGCAACTACGCTGAAGGCCTGGCCTTAGCACGATGAAAACAAACGAGGAGAGAATGAAACCATCGACAGAACTCACCGGCCGTATCCTCTTGGTGGATAATGAGCCGGCGATCCTGCGAACTTTCCGCTCTTGCCTCGAGGACCGTGGCTACAGCGTGACGAGCGCCAGCAGCGGGGCGCAGGCAGAGGCGCTGCTGCAACATCAGGTCTTCGATTTGTGCTTTCTCGATCTGCGTCTGGGCGAGGAGAACGGCCTGAAGGTGCTGCAGCGATTGCGCAGCCAGGCGCCCTGGATGCGCGTGGTGATCGTTGCTGCCCTGAGTGCCGTGGATATTGCGGTCGACGCCATAAAGGCTGGTGCGGCGGACTATCTGGTCAAGCCGTGCAGTCCTGACCAGCTGTGTCTGGCCGCGGCCAAGCAGTTGGAGTTCGGCCAGCTGGCGACACGCCTGAAGGCACTGGAAGGTGAGTTGCGCCAATCCAAGGAAGTCTTCGGCTCGGACAATCCGGTGATGATGGCGGTACTGGAAACCGCCCGACAGGTGGCTGACACCGATGCCAACATCCTCATTCTCGGTGAATCGGGTACCGGCAAGGGCGAGCTGGCGCGCGCCATCCACGGCTGGAGCCGGCGGGCGAAGAAAGCCTTCGTGACCGTCAACTGCCCATCGCTGTCCGCCGAGTTGATGGAAAGCGAAATGTTCGGGCACAACCGCGGCGCTTTCACCGGGGCCACGGAAAGCACCCTGGGTCGGGTCAATCAGGCCGATGGCGGCAGCCTGTTTCTCGACGAGATCGGCGATTTCCCGTTGTCCCTGCAGCCCAAGCTGCTGCGCTTCATTCAGGATAAGGAATATGAGCGAATCGGCGATCCCGTGACGCGCCAGGCCGATGTGCGCATCCTTGCCGCCACCAACCTCGACCTGGAAGCCATGGTGCACACCGGGCGCTTTCGCGAAGACCTGCTCTACCGGCTCAACGTCATCACCCTGCACCTGCCGCCGCTACGCGAGCGTCCCGAGGATATCCTCGCGCTGGCCGAGCGCTTTCTGCCTCTCTTCGTCAAGAACTACAGCCGCCCGGCGCGCGGCTTCAGCGAGAGGGCGCAGGCGGCCCTGCTGGGCTATCACTGGCCGGGCAATATTCGAGAACTGCGCAATGTGGTCGAGCGTGCCAGCATCATCTGCCCGCAGGAGCTGATCGAGACGAACCATCTCGGTCTTGGCGAGCAGCCTGGCAGCAGCGTGCCGCGGGTGGGCATGCCGCTCCGCCTGGAGGAGCTGGAGAAGGCCCATATCGCCGCCGTGCTGGCGACCAGCGAGACCCTCGAGCAAGCCGCCAAGACGCTCGGCATCGACGCCTCGACGCTGTACCGCAAACGCAAGCAGTACGGCTTGTGAAAATGCGCAGAACGTTCTTTTTCGACAGCTCGGCGCTCACCGAGCCGGCGCCCCTGACCCGCGCTTCGGCTTGAGGGCCGAAGCGCTGTGTCCATTCAAGGAAACCTCTCAGCGCGCCTTCGAGCAGGTGCGCAGCGAATTCGTCCTGCGTGCCTCCCATGAGCTGCGTACACTGATTACCAGCATGCACATGGCTTTCAGCCTGCTGCGCGAGTGCCTGCATTTCCCCCCGGAAACGCGGGAGCATGAGTTTTTGCACACCCTTGATCGGCAGATGTGCCGTCTGGTCCGCCTGATCGACGATCTGTTGGATTTCTCCCGCTACCCGAGCGGCCAGCAGACGCTGGAGCTGCGACCGTGCGACATCGGTGGGCTGCTCGGCAATGCCCTGCAGCATACCCCCGTCGGCGGCTGGGTCCATCTGCAGGCCAGTTGGGGCGAAAAAGGGGGGGATCCTTGCTGTCGAGGATAACGGCGAAGGCATCCTCTTCAGCGAACAGGCCCGTATCTGTGAGCCCTTCGTGCAGGTTGGCCGCAAGCCGGGGGCGTCGGACTCGGCCTGGCACTGTGCAAGGAAATCGCCCAGCTGCATGGCGGGCACCTCGGCGTGTGTTTCCTGCTTGGCCAGGGAACCCGCTTCCATGTGGTGTTTCCGCTTGCCCTCTTCGAGGGCAGAGGAACGCTGACGCGGATATTGAGCGATCATTGCCGGATATGCTTCGTGGACAATGACCGCCACTGGCGCAGGTGGTGAAAAATAAAAGGTGAGAGCATCGCTCGAATATAAATTGAGGTTGTCGCTCTCACCTCAGGGTTTCAGAGACTAATGACGCTCTTTGCCAGATTGTCCGCCATGGCTATGTTGGCCACCTTTGCGGCCGGCTTCGGAGGCTTTCTCACGGTCGTTGGCAAAGTTTCCGCCACTGTTATGACCGCCCTTTCGACCAGCTTCGGAGGCTTTCTGGCGGTCATTCGCAAAGTTGCCGGGGTTGGTATTTCTGGTCATGTTTTTTCTCCATAAAGGCTGAAAAAAGCAGGTTTTATTCACCCTGCATGAATACTGAAACCACCCTTCTGCAAGAGTTCCTGAATTTTCATTGCAGCGTTGCACAGCGGACAAACGGTACAAAATCCGGAAAATGGAAATTCCACTCGCCTGTAATAGCCAACCCCAGCTACTACACTAGGGATGTTGTTTAGTGGCGCGATTGTTTTCGGCCTGCCTGCGAACCAGCATGGAATTAGGGAATACGGAATGGGGAGCGGTGCCATGCCTTGGCTTCTGGTTTTGCATATTGTGTTTTTGCTGATCTGGTGCGGGGCCCTGTTCTACCTCCCGGCGCTGATCGCCAGCAGCACTGGCAATAATTTCGAAGTTTCCTCCCGTGAGCATGTCCTGCTGACCCGGCAGCTGTTCAACTTGCTGGCGACCCCGGCGGCGCTCTTCACCATTGCCAGTGGCACATTGCTTTTTCTGCTGCAGGGCATGTTCGGCGCCTGGCTGATTCTCAAGCTGACGGCCGTGGCGGTCATGGTGATCTGTCATGCCCTGTACGGTGCGCTGATCCTGCGCCTGGAGCGCGAGCCGCAGAGCGCCGTGACCTCCGCCTGCATCGCCCTGGCGGTAGCGTCCGCGCTGGCCGCGCTCTGCGTTGTCTGGCTCGTCCTGGCCAAGCCCGTCTGAGGAGGTCCTGCAGTGGCGGATTGTGGCCTTTTTTCAGCTTTCCACATCGACCCCCACCGCATGTTCGTACACCAGGCGGCCGCCCAGCCAACCGGTCAGTCCGATCAGCAGCGCGGTCAGTACGGAAAGGTACAACCCCCAGGGAAAGATGTGCTCTGCGACCAGGTAGCGCTGCAGCCAGTTCAGCGAGGCCAGCGAGAGCATCATCACGGCGAGGATGGCATGGCACCAGCCCGTTACCAGATGGCGAATCCGGCGCACGGTGAACAAGTCGATGATGCCGGCGCTGCTGGCGATCCAGCCGCCGAAGGCGCCGACCCCGGCCAGCCACAGGCTGGCACGGGCCCAGAAGGCGTCGCCGCTCAGCAGATAGCCGAGATCGCTGGCGACCAGCCCGAACAGGGCGGCGACCGGAAAGTGGATCATCATCGGATGCAGGGGATGGCCGCCCAGGGCGGCGCGGCTGTGGATGGTCTGCTCGGGCATCGAAATCTCCTTGGGGAGAGGCAGCGGCAGAAGGCCGGCTATGGGCATCTGACCGCTGTCGGCCTGGCAATGCTCCTGGCCGGCTGTCACGGGCCGCAGTCCACGCTCGATCCGGCCGGGCCTGCGGCGCAGGCGGCGGCCTGGCTGTGGTGGGGCATGTTGGCCTGCTTCAGCCTGGTGCTGCTGCTGGTCGTGGCCCTGTGGCTGCTGGCCCTGTATCGGTCGCCTCGCCATTACACGCCCGAGCAAGCCCGGCGCCTGGGTCGGCGCTGGATCCTCGCCGGCGGCGTGCTGCTGCCGGGGTTCAGCATCCTGGTACTGCTGGCTTTCGGCATTCCCCTGGGCCTGCGCATGCTGCCCCTGCCAGTGAGCGGCGCAGCGCCGTTGCGGATCGAGGTGACCGGGCATCAATGGTGGTGGGAGATACGCTATCCGGAGACCGGCGTGGTCACCGCCAATCAGCTGATACTGCCGGTCGGACGTCCGGTGGACGTTGAAGTCACCAGCGCCGACGTGATCCATGCCTTCTGGGTGCCGCGCTTAGGCGGCAAGCTGGACATGCTGCCCGGGCGGCGATTGACGGTGCGCCTGCAGGCCGACCGGGGGGGCAGCTACCGCGGCCAGTGCGCGGAGTTCTGCGGTGCCCAGCATGCGCACATGGTGCTGGCGGTCGAGGCCCTGGAGACAGAGGCCTTCGAGGCCTGGCAGGCGGCCCGCCAGACGGCCCCGTCGATAACCCGGGAGCATGCCGCGGCGGTGGACGCCTTCCGCCCCTATTGCGGCGAATGCCATCGGGTGGCCGGGGTAAGCAGTGGCAGCCGGGCGCCGGATCTCACCGATGTCGGCGCCCGGCCCAGCCTCGGTGCCGGCACCCTGGCTATGGAGGAGGGCGCCATGCGCCGCTGGCTGCATGAGCACCGCCAACTGAAGCCGCACAACGGCATGCCCCGCCACGATCGTCTGCCTGCGGCGACCCTCGATGCCATTGCCGCCTGGCTGGAGACCCTCGCCCCATGAACGATAGTCACGTCCAGAGCCCCGAGCGGCTGCACCAGGACTTCCATGCTGTGTGGGGCAATCCCCGGGGCTGGCGGGCGCTCTCCATCGTCAACCACACCAGCATCGGTCTGCGCTTCATGGCGACGGGGACGCTGTTTTTCCTCATCGGCGGGCTGCTGGCAATGCTGCTGCGCGCCCAGCTGGCGCGCCCGGAGCTAGCGCTGCTCGATCATCAGACCTACAACCAGCTGTTCACTATGCACGGCTCGGTGATGATGTTTCTCTTCGCCGTGCCGATGATCGAGGGGCTGGCCATCTACCTGATTCCGAAGATGATCGGCGCCCGCGACCTGGTCTTCCCGCGGCTCAGCGCCCTGAGTTACTGGTGCTACCTGTTCGGCGGCAGCATCCTGGTGTCCAGCCTGGCCTTCGGCCTGGCGCCGAACAGCGGCTGGTTCATGTACACGCCGCTCAGCAGCGCCGCCCACTCTCCGGGAGTGAACTCGGATTTCTGGCTGCTCGCCATCACCTTCGTGGAAATTTCCTCATTGGCCGGCGGCATCGAGCTGGTGGTGTCGATCCTGCGCAGCCGTGCCCCCGGCATGAGCCTCGACAAGATGCCGCTGTTCGCCTGGTACATGCTGGTGACGGCGCTGATGATCGTGTTCGGCTTCCCGCCGCTGATCCTCGGCAGCATCCTCCTGGAACTGGAGCGCGCCGCGGGCTTCGCCTTCTTCGACGTCGCCCGCGGCGGCGATCCCTTGCTCTGGCAGCACCTGTTCTGGTTGTTCGGCCACCCCGAGGTTTACATTATTTTCCTGCCGGCGGCGGGCATCGTCAGCACGCTGCTGCCGGTGTTCGCCCGCCGCCCGACCGTGGGCTACCGCTGGGTGGTGCTGGCGGTGATCGGCACCGGCTTCCTCAGCTTCGGCCTGTGGGTGCACCACATGTTCACCGTGGGCATTCCGTTGCTGGGGCAGGCCTTCTTCTCCGCGGCCAGCATGCTGGTGGCAGTGCCCACCGGCATCCAGGTGTTCTCCTGGCTGGCTACCCTGTGGACCGGTCGGCCGCTGTTCAACGTGCCGATGCTCTGGCTGGTCGGCTTCCTGGTGATCTTCGTCGCCGGCGGCCTGACCGGGGTGATGCTGGCCCTGGTGCCCTTCGACTGGCAGGTGCACGACAGTCATTTCGTAGTGGCGCACATGCATTACGTGCTGGTCGGTGGCATGCTGTTCCCGCTGATCGCCGGGCTCTACTACTGGCTGCCGCACTTTTCCGGGCGCCTGCCGTCCGAGCGCCTGGGCCACTGGGGCTTCTGGCTGACCTTCCTGGGCTTCAACGCGACCTTCCTGGTGATGCACTGGACTGGCCTGCTCGGCATGCCGCGGCGGGTCTACACCTACCAGGCGGGCCTCGGCTGGGACCTGCCCAACCTGATCTCCTCGATGGGCAGTTTCGTGATGGCCATGGGCGTGGCCATGGTGCTGCTGGACATCGGCCTGCATTTCCGCTTCGGTCGCCGCGCCGCCGACAATCCCTGGCAGGCCGACACCCTGGAGTGGGCCACCGCGCTGCCCCCGGCTGCCTACAACTTCGTCAGCCTGCCGGCCTGCGCGACGCGCCATCCGCTGTGGGAGAATCCGGCCCTCGGGCAGAGCATCGCCGAAGGTCGCCACGGGCTGTCCACCATCGACCACGGCCGCCGCGAGACCTGGGGCAGCGACCCGCTGACCGGGCAGGTACGGGAAATCATCCACCTGCCGGGCAACAGCTGGCTGCCGCTGTACAGCGCCATGGTCCTGACCGTGGTCTGCCTGGCCCTGCTGAGTGGCGCCTATGCCTTGGCCGGAGTTGCGGCGCTGGCGACCCTGGCGATCCTGCTGCGCTGGTCCTGGATCAATGGCGCGCATCCGCTGGCCGCGCCGGATGCGCGCACCCAGCCGGGCGACCCGCCGCTGCATTCGCGGACTTTCGACGGCCCCGGCCTGTGGGGTATGGGCATCACCCTGCTGGCCAACGGCGTGCTGTTCTTCTCGCTGATCTTCGCCTGGTTCTACCTGTGGACCGTGGCGCCTGCCTGGCAGCCGCCAGCGCGCTCGCCGCTGCCCTGGCTGCCGCTGCTGCTCGACGGCGTACTGCTCGGCGGCATCGTGCTGGGCTTTCAGCTGCTGGTGCGGCGCCTGCGTCGGGGAAGCTTCCGTCAGTTGGAAGGGGGGCTCTGGACGCTCGCCGGGCTGGGTCTGCTGCAGGCTGCGGGGCTTGCCTGGATTCTCTTTTCGACGCCGCTGGCGCCCACCGCCAGCGCCCATGACGCGCTGATTGCCATAACCCTTGGCTACCTGTTGCTGCACTGCACTCTGGCGCCGCTGTTCACCGCGCTGCAGGCCTGGCGGGTACGCCTGGGGCTGGTCGGCGAGCGGGCGCCCTATGAGCCGGCGGTAGTCGCCCAGTGGTGGGACTACTGCCTGCTGACTTTCTGGGTGGCTTACTTCGCCCTGGTGCTGTTTCCCGCCGGGCGGGGGATCGGCGGATGAGGCCGGGGCATCCACTGCAGCTGGCGCTTGGACTGATTGTCTGGAGCCTGTGGCTGATCGCCGTGTACGGCGGGTTGTCGCTGGGCTGCGTACTGGCCCGGCCGGGCGCCGGGCTGGGGCCGGCCACCTGGCTCAACGGCCTGCTCGGCGGCTTCAGCCTGCTCACCGCGGCCTGGCTGTTCGGCTGCGCCTGGCGGCTGTGGCGGATGCAGCCGCCCGCGCTGGCGGCGCGGCGCTTTGTGGTCCGGGTCGGCGTCTGGGTCTATCTCCTGGCAGCGTTGGCCACGCTGTTCGTCGGCCTGCCGATTCTGGCGTTGCCGCCATGCCTCTGATCGGATGCCTGCTGCTGCTGCTGCTGCTGCTGCTGCTGCTGCTGCTGCTGCCGAGCGGGGCGCAGGCCCATGGGCTGTTCGGCGAAGGGGTCGGCCACTTGCTGGGCGAGCGGCTGCCGGTGCTGCTTGGTGCCGGGCTGCTGGGCGCCGCCTGGCTTGCCTACGAGGGGGGCTGCCGGCGCCGGTCGGCACCGCTCCGCCAGCGTGGGCTGCTGCATGCGAGCTTCCTGCTCGCCGCTCTGAGCCTGTTCGGCCCCCTCGATGAGGCTGCCGAAGCCAGCGCCGCCCTGCACATGTTGCAGCACATGCTGCTGATGCTGGTCATCGCCCCGCTGGCCGTGCTGGCCCGTCCACTGCCGCAATGGCGCAGCCTGTTCGGCCCGCGCCTGGATGGCCTCTGGCATGGCCCGCTGCGCCTGGCCCGGCGGCCGCTGGCGTGCGCGGTACTGCACGGCGCGCTGATCTGGGTCTGGCATGCTCCAGGGCCCTATCGGCTGGCACTGGAGAATCTCTGGTGGCACTTCTTCGAGCATGCTTGCTTCCTGTTCAGCGCCTGGCTGTTCTGGTGGTCGGTGCTGCGTGCAGGATCGCGCAACCAGGGGCACGCATTGCTTGCCCTGCTGCTGACCAGTATGCATACCGGCCTGCTCGGTGCCCTGCTGACCTTCGCCCAGGTTCCGCTCTACCGCGCCGCCAGCGATCTGGGCGACCAGCAGCTGGCCGGCCTGCTCATGTGGGTGCCGGGCGGCCTGATCTACCTGCTCGCCGCCCTCTGGTGCGGGCAGCGCTGGTGGCATCGATTGCTGCGCAGAAGCCGAGGCATGCCGGCGGCAGGCCCGCGGCAATGACCGGCAGGGGGCCCCGCCCGGCTGGCTCAGTCCGCCGGCCGGTCGCGCAGGAAGACCAGGCGGTCGGGCGTGGAGTGGCTGGCGGAAAAGCGATAGCCCTGGTCGTCGAAGTCCTTGAGGCCCTCTGGATCGCGCAGGCGCTCCTTGATCACGTAGCGGGCCATGCGGCCACGGGCCTGCTTGGCATAGACGCTGACGATCTTGTACTGGCCGTTCTTCAGGTCGCGGAATTCGGTGTCGATGACCCGCCCCTGCAGGACCGGGCGCTTGACCGCCGAGAAGTACTCGTTGGAGGCCAGGTTGAGCAGGAGGTCGTCGCCCTGTTCGGCCAGTGCCTGGTTCAGCCAGAGGCTGATGCGCTCGCCCCAGAAGGCGTAGAGATCCTTGCCGCGGGCGTTGGCCAGCCTGGTGCCCATTTCCAGACGGTAGGGCTGCATCAGGTCGAGTGGGCGCAGCACGCCGTAGAGGCCGGAGAGCATGCGCAGGTGCACCTGGGCGAAGTCGAAGTCGGCGTCGTTGAAGACTTCGGCGTTCAGGCCAGTATAGACGTCGCCCTTGAAGGCGAGCAGGGCCTGTTTGGCGTTGTCCGGGGTGAAGTCGGGCGTCCACTCGGCGTAGCGCGCGGCGTTGAGGCCGGCGAGCTTGTCGGACAGACTCATCAGTTCGGCGATCGCCGGCGGGGCCAGCTCGCGCAGCCGGACCATGAGTTCGGCTGCGTGGTCCAGGTACTGGGGCAGGGTATGGCGGGGGGTGGCCGGGGGGGACTGGTAGTCGAGGGTCTTGGCCGGGGAAATCACCATCAGCATCGTTGCTCTCCTTCGGATCTGCGGCGATTCTAGCGCCGACGGCCCTCCTTTGACCCGGCCCGCGCCTCACGTTTTCCCGGAGCGATGCGATGATTGAATGCAATCACGAACACTGGCAGTCTTCCCACGACTATCGTCCGCTGGAGGCGGGCAGCGAACGCCAGGCCTGGCAGGTCGCAGCCTTGACCGGGGTCACCATGCTGGTGGAGATCGCCGCCGGCTACGCGTTCAACTCCATGGCGCTGCTGGCCGACGGCTGGCACATGGCCTCGCACATGGTGGCGATCGGCCTGGCCGCTGTGGCCTACCTGCTCGCCCGGCGCTATGTGCAGGACCCGCGCTTCGCCTTCGGCACCTGGAAGATCGAGGTGCTGGCCGGTTTCGCCAGTGCGCTGGTGCTGGTGCTGGTGGCGCTCCTGATGCTCGGTGAGTCGCTCTGGCGGCTCTGGCAGCCCCGCGAGATCGCCTTCGACCTGGCGCTGTGGGTGGCGGTGATCGGACTGGCGGTCAACCTGCTGTCCGCCTGGCTGCTGCGCGACCGGCATGAGCATGGCCACCATCAACACAGGCATGGCCATGTCCATGCCGATCACGATCACGATCACGGCCCTGCCCATGGCGGCCGCGATCTCAATCGCCATGCGGCCTACCTGCACGTGATGACCGACGCGCTGACCTCGGTGGCGGCCATCGTCGCGCTGCTGGGCGGCAAGCTCTTCGGCTGGAACTGGCTGGACCCGCTGATGGGCATCGTCGGCGCGCTGGTCATCGGCCTCTGGGCCAGGGGGCTGTTGGTCGAGACTGGCAAGGTGCTGCTCGATCGGGAGATGGACAGCCCGCTGGTGGAGCGGGTGCGTGCCACCCTGGAGCGCGAGCCGGATACCGAGGTGGCCGACCTGCACCTGTGGCGCGTTGGCCGTGCCCAGTACGCCTGCATCCTCAGTGTGGTGACCCACGGCGAGGACACCGCGGACCGCTACAAGGCCTGCCTGACGGGCATCGCCGGGCTGGTGCACGTGACTGTGGAGGTGAACCGCTGCGGGGTACGCCAGCCGGTTGGCCGGGAGTGAATCCTTTCACTGTAGCGGCCCCCGGCAGGGCCGCCAAGGTTATTCTGCAATGGGATAAAAAAAGCTTAACAGGTGCTGAAAAGTACTTTTTTCTGTCATCCGTTTTGCTGTATCAACAAAGCCAGACCGCCTGACAGACCAAGGAAAACGCTTTGTGCATCATAAGAGTTGCCACGGTCTGTCGAACGCGCGCACGCCCGGCGGCCCCGGCCGGCGGCGAGCCCGGCTTCTCCCGCCCGGCGCCGGAGAGGATGGTGGTTTCCCGCGGCGGAGCGCTGTATCCGGCATTCCGTCGCCTGCCCCCGGCCAGAGAAAGGTGACCGATTATGGATGACCACGGATGCGCCCACCCCACCCAGTCGACCCTCTACGTCCTCGACACCAACATCCTGATCCACGATCCCAACGCCTTGATGAATTTCCAGGAACACCACGTCGGCATCCCGATGACGGTGCTCGAGGAGTTGGACAAGCTGAAGGCCGGCAAGCACACCGTGGCCGCCGAATGCCGCCAGGCGATCCGACTGATCGATCAGGTGCTCGGTGAGGCGACGCCCGAGGAGGTCGAGCAGGGCGTGCCCATCCAGCGCGGCAAGAGCGGCCCCTGCGGCTGGCTATCGATCCTCATGAGCCGCTGCGTCGAGGCTGATACTCGCCTGCCGGACAACGACAGCAACGACAACCGCATCATCAACCTGGTGGTGGATCTGAAGAGGCGCCGGCCGGAGGTGCCGGTGGTGCTGGTCACCAAGGACATCAACATGCGCCTGAAGGCGCGCGCCTGCGGGGTGGCGGCCGAGGACTACCACACCGATCAGCTGATCGATGATGTCAGCCTGCTGTCGCGCGGCTACCACAGCCTGAGCGGCTCCTTCTGGGACCGGGTGAGCAAGGTGGAGACCCGCCAGGACCATGGCCGCGCCTGGCACCGGGTGCAGCTCACCGACAACCTGCCGTCGCTGCACCTCAACGAGTTCATCCTCGACGAGCAAGGCTTCGTCGGCTGGGTCAAGGGCATCAAGGGCGACGAGTTGCTGATCCTCGACCTGCATCAGGAGCCCCTGCTGCACCAGGAGGCCTGGGGGCTGCGGCCGCGCGACATCTACCAGGCCCTGGCGCTGTTCGCCCTGCTCGAGCCGGACATTCACCTGGTCAACCTGACCGGCGCCGCCGGCTCCGGCAAGACCATCCTCGCCCTGGCCGCGGCCATCGAGCAGACCATGGTCAACAAGCGCTACCGGCGGATCATCGCCACCCGCAGCGTGCAGGGGCTGGACGAGGACATCGGCTTCCTGCCCGGCACCGAGGCGGAGAAGATGGAGCCCTGGCTCGGCGCCATTACCGACAACCTGGAAGCGCTGCATATGGACGACGAAAACACCCACGGCAGCGTCGACTACATCCTGCAGAAGGTGCCCCTGCAGTTCAAATCGCTGAACTACATCCGCGGGCGCAGCTTCCAGCAGAGCCTGATCCTCATTGACGAGTGCCAGAACCTCACCCCACACCAGATGAAGACCATCATCACCCGCGCCGGCAGCGGCTCCAAGGTGGTCTGTCTGGGCAACCTGGCGCAGATCGACACACCCTACCTCTCCGCCACCAGCTCCGGGCTGACCTACCTCACCGAGCGCTTCAAGGACTTCCGCCACGGCGTGCACATCACCCTGCAGGGAGTGCCGCGCTCGGCCCTGGCGGAGTACGCCGAGGCGAACATGTAGCGGCGCGACCGCGGGGTTGCCGTCGGCACCCCGCGGCCTGCCTGGCGGGCCGGCTGGGTATACAATTGGCCTCCTTTCGCGCCAGGAGCCGCTGTCATGCTCACCCATCTCGATTCCCAGGGCCATGCGCACATGGTCGACGTCACCGACAAGGCGAACACCGCCCGCGAGGCCGAGGCCGAAGCCTGGGTGCGCATGCTTCCGGAAACCCTGCGGCTGATCCAGCAGGGCGGCCATCCCAAGGGCGACGTGTTCGCCGTGGCGCGCATCGCCGGGATCATGGCGGCGAAGAAGACCCACGAGCTGATTCCGCTCTGCCATCCGCTGCTTTTGACCGGCATCAAGGTCGAGCTGGCGGCCGAGGGCGAGGACCGCGTGCGCATCACCGCCCGCTGCAAGCTGGCCGGGCAGACCGGCGTGGAGATGGAGGCCCTGACTGCGGCCAGCGTCGCCGCGCTGACCCTCTACGACATGTGCAAGGCGGTGGATCGCGGCATGCTCATCGAGCAGATCCGCCTGCTCGAAAAGCAGGGCGGCAAGAGCGGCCACTACCGGGCCGATTCCTGATTCCGACGGAGAGCAACATTCCCATGATTCACGTGCACTACTTCGCCCGCTACCGCGAGGCGCTGGGCGTCGATTCCGAGCAGCTCGGCTGGGACGAGGACTTCGCCCGCCTGGACGACCTGCGCCACCACCTGCTGGAGCGCGGCGGCGCCTGGGCGGTGCTCGGCGAGCGCAACCTGATGTGCGCCCGCAATCAGGAGCTCTGCGGCCTGGACGAGCCGCTGGCCGACGGCGACGAGGTCGCCTTCTTCCCTACCGTCACCGGAGGCTGAGATGGGCATTCGGGTGCAGGTCGACGCCTTCGATCCGGGGCGCGAACTCAACGCGCTGCATGCGGCCAACGTCGGGGTCGGTGCGGTGGTCGGCTTCGTCGGCTACGTGCGCGACTTCAACGAGGGGCGCGAGGTCGGCGGGATGTTCCTCGAGCACTACCCGGGGATGACCGAGAAGGCCCTGGCGAAGATCGCCGACGAGGCCGCGCAGCGCTGGCCGCTGCTCAGGGTGGAGATTCTTCATCGTATCGGCCGCCTGGAGCCGGGCGAGCCGATCGTCTTCGTCGGCTGCGCCAGCGCCCACCGGCAGGCGGCCTTCGACGCCTGCAACTTCGTCATGGACTACCTGAAGACCCGTGCGCCGTTCTGGAAGAAGGAGGATACTGGCGAAGGGCCGCGCTGGGTCGAAGGCCGCGACAGCGACCAGGCGGCGGTGCGGCGCTGGTAGGGTGGAGGCAACCCGCCAGACGTGGCAAGGGCCTGCACCGAAATCGGCGGGTTACACCCGCCCTACGTGGTCGCCCAGACTGGTAGGGTGGATGGCCGGAGCCATCCACCGCGGTGGACAAGCCTGCGGCGTTGTCCACCCTACGGGTTCGGTCAGGCTTCAGGAGCGGCGCGGCACCGGCTGGAGCAGTTCGGCGGGAGGGATCTCGCAGTCGATCTTGCGCCCCAGCAGCGCTTCGATCGGCGGCAGGGCGAAGGCGTCGTCCTCGCCGGCGAAGCTGATCGAGGTGCCGCTGCTCCCGGCCCGGCCGGTGCGGCCGATGCGGTGCACGTAGTCGTCTGGATCTTCCGGCAGGGTGTAGTTGATCACGTGGCTGACGCCCTCGACGTGGATGCCGCGGCCGGCCACGTCGGTGGCTACCAGCACGCGGATCTGCCCCTCGCGAAAACCTTCCAGGACCTTGATGCGCTTGTGCTGCGGCACGTCGCCGGACATCTGCGCGGCGCTGATGCCGTCGCGGGTCAGGCGTTCCTCGATGTGCCGCACCTCGTCCTTGCGGTTGGCGAACACCATCACCCGCTCCCAGTTGTTCTGCGCAATGAGGTTGTACAGCAGCTTGTACTTGTCGCTGCCGGCCACCGCGTAGACGTGCTGTTCGACGGTGTCGCTGGCAACGTGCTCCGGCTCGATCTCGACGATGGCCGGATCGACCGTCCACTGCTTGGCCAGGTTCATCACATCCTCGGTGAAGGTCGCCGAGAACAGCAGGGTCTGCCGCTCGCCCTTGTACGGAGTCTGGCGGATGATCTGTCGCACCTGGGGGATGAAGCCCATGTCGAGCATGCGGTCGGCCTCGTCCAGCACCATCACCTCGACCATGTCCAGATGCACCTCGCCGCGCTGGTTGAAGTCCAGCAGGCGGCCGGGGGTGGCCACCAGGATGTCGCAGAACTTCTCTTCCAGCTGCTTGAGCTGCTTGTCGAAGTCCATGCCGCCGACGAAGCTCATTACGTTGAGGCCGGTGTAGCGGGTCAGGGCTTGGGCGTCCTTGGCGATCTGCACCACCAGCTCGCGGGTCGGTGCGATGATCAGCGCGCGCGGCTCGCCCATGTAGCGCTCCTTGGGCGGCGGGGTCTGCAGCAGCTGGCTGATGATCGAGACCAGGAAGGCGGCAGTCTTGCCGGTGCCGGTCTGGGCGCGACCGATGGCATCCTGGCCCTTGAGGGTGTAGCCGAGTACCTGGGCCTGGATCGGCGTGCAGTAGGGGAAGCCGACGTCATGGATGGCATGCATCAGCCGCGGGTCGAGCGCGAAGTCGTGGAAGCGGGTCTTGCCCTCCACGGGTTCGACCACGAAGTCCTCCAGCTTCCATTCCGCTGCCGGCTTGCTCGGCGGCGGCTCGCGGCGCGGTCGATCGATCCGGGGTTTGCTGGCGGCCTTGCGCCCGCTGGCGGGCTTGTCGGCGAGGGCCTTTCTGCCGCCGGACTTGCCTTCGGAGCGGGGCGGCTTGGCTTTCTGCCGGGATGGCTTGGGTGGGATGGCGGGTGCGGCAGGGCGGGTGACGGGGGCTGGCGTGTCAATGGCAAGAGACGGCTGCGTCTGTTCGCCCATGCCTAGGAGTTTCTTGAGTGCCTTGAGCACGATTATCTCGTCGATGGATGAGGAATGAATTGTCGCCAGTGTAAAGCAAGAGGCCGGTTGGGCGAAGGGGTGCCGGTCTCGGGGCGCAACGGCGCGTCGGCTATTCCTCCTCCGGCAGGCTGGCGAGTAGCAGGCGGCGCACGTTGTCGCCCATGATTGCGGTGATCTGCGCCTCGTCGAAACCGGCGGCGAGCAGGCCCTCGGTCAGCAGCGGCAGACCGCTGGCATCGAACGGGGTGCGCACGGTGCCGTTGAAGTCCGAGCCCAGGGCCACGTGCTCGACGCCGATCAGATCGGTGGTGTAGCGGATCGCCCTGACGATGGCCGCCACCGAAGTGTCGCAGACGGCGATGTCCCAAAAGCCGATGCCGACCAGCCCGCCGTTGGCGGCGATGCGCCGCAGCTGCTCGTCGGACAGGTTGCGTGTGCCCGGGCAGGTGCCCTGCACGCCGGTATGGGAGACCAGCACGGGACGCCTGGCCATGGCCAGCACCTCGTCGATCACGGCGGGCGAGGCGTGCGCCAGGTCGATCAGCATGTGCTTGTCCTCCAGGCGCGCGACCACCTGGCGACCGAAGGGGCTGAGGCCGCCCTTTTCCAGGCCGTGGGCCGAGCCGCCCACCTCATTGTCGAAAAAGTGGGTGATTCCGGCGAGGCGAAAGCCCGCGTCGTAGAGGCGGTCAAGGTTCTCCAGGCGGCCTTCCAGCGGATGCAGGCCCTCGGCGGCGAGCACGGCGGCGACCTGCCCGCGGTCGCTCGCGCGGTGGGCGAGAAAGGTCTGCAGATCGGCCCGGCTGCGGATCGGCACCAGGCGTCCGCCGCTGCCGGCGGCGGCCTCGCGCAGCCGCTTGGCCTGGTACAGGGCGCGTTCGAGCAGGTTGTTCCAGGTCGCCGGCGGCCAGCGCTGGGCGATGGCCAGCAGGGTGATGTCGTCGCTGCCGGCGGCATTGCGCTCGGGGTTGAGCCCGCGCGGGCTCTTGGTCACGGTGGAGAACACCGTGAGGGCGACGTTCCCTTCGAGCAGGCGCGGCAGGTCGCTGTGGCCGTAGCGCGAGCGCGCGAGCAGGTCGCGGTTCCAGAGCAGGGCATCGTTGTGCAGGTCGGCGACGAACAGGCGCTCGTGCAACTGGCGCGCCGCCGCGCCGACCGGGTAGGGCGGCGGGCTGGCCACGCCGTTCAGGCGCCAGTCGGCCAAAGCCGGCAGGAAGAGGAGCCCGCCCAGACCGAGCAGGGCGAGCAGGAGCAGGACGAGCGGCAGTTTGCGCATGCGGTGGCGTCCGTGCGGGGCGAGGGGATCAGCGCGCCAGGCGTTCGGCCAGCCAGGCGCCGATGTCGTGGACCTCGTCGGCGATCACCTCGTGCCCCATTGGATACTCCCGCCATTCGACCGGCACGCCACGGGCGGCGAGCGCGTCGTGGGCGGCACGGCCGAGGGCCGGCGGCACCACCTCGTCGTGGCTGCCGTGCAGGTGCAGCACCGGCAGGTGGGTCCGCTCGGCGTCGAGCTCGAGCCTGGTGAAGGTCGGCGCATAGGTGGAAAGGGCCAGGACGCCGGCCAGCGGGCCCTGCCAGCGCAGGAAGGCGGTGTGCAGGACCACTGCGCCGCCTTGGGAGAAGCCGGCGAGGACGATCCGCGCCGGGTCGATGCCTGCCTCGCGCTGCGCCTCGACGAGTTCGATAGTGTGGCGCGCCGATTCCTCCAGCTGCGCCTCGTCGATGGCCCGGGAGCTCGGACTCATGGTGAGGATGTCGTACCAGCTGGGCATGCTCCAGCCGCCGTTGATGGTCACCGGGCGGCTCGGCGCCTGCGGCAGGACGAAGCGCACGCTGGCCAGGCGGCGCTGCAGGAAACGGGCGACCGGCTCGAAGTCATGGCGGTCGGCGCCGAGGCCGTGCAGCCAGATGACACAGGCATCGGCGACGGCCTGCGGTTCGAGGATCAGGGGTTCGGTCATGGTGGGCTCCGGGCTGTGGTCTGGCGCAAGGTTACACAACTTTGCCGCGGGGCTCTCCGCTTCCTGCCGCCTTCCTCGATTAGCGATCCGCCGGATATTCGCCTACCCTCGCCCGAGACTCCCAGCGGCCGCCCATCATGATCACCCTCTACCAGTTTCCCGCCGCCTTCGGCGTGCCCAACATCAGTCCCTACTGTCTCAAGCTGGAGACCTTTCTGCGCCTGAGCGGTCTCGAGTATCAGGTGTACAACGTGCGCGATCCGCGCAAGGCGCCGAAGGGCAAGCTGCCCTTCATCAAGCTGGACGGCGAGGTGATCGCCGACTCGGCGGTCATCCAGCGGCGGCTGGGCGAGCGTTACACGCTGACCCTGGACGATCATCTGGACGCCGCTGGCCGGGCGCGGGCACTGGCCATCATACGGCTGTGCGATGAGCATCTGGCCGTGCTGCTGATGTATTTCCGCTGGCTGGACGAGGAGGGCTGGCGGCAGATCCGCGCCAGCTTCTTCGGCAACCTGCCCGCCTTGCTACGCCTGCTGTTGCCGCCGCTGGTAAGGTGGCAGATGAGCCGCGCGCTCTGGGCCCAGGGCCTGGGGCGGCACAGCCGCGAGGATCTGCTGGTCTTTGCCCGCGAGGACCTGCAGGCGCTCGCCGACCTGCTCGGCGAGGCGCCCTTCTTCGGCGGCGAGCAGCCCTGCAGCGCCGATGCGGCAGCCTACGGCATTCTCGCCAACCTGCTGCTGTGCCGCCTGGACACCCCGCTGAACCGCCTGGCGCGCGAGTTCCCGCCGCTCGCGGCTTACTGTGAGCGGTTGCGCGCGAGGGTCTGGGGATGACTGCGGAACTGTCCAGACCCTGGTTCGTCTACCTGATACGAGTCGCCAACGGCGCGCTCTATTGCGGCATCAGCGACGATCCGCAGCGGCGCTTTGCCATGCACCAGAGCGGCCGCGGCGCACGCTTCTTCCATACCAGCCCGGCCCGCGAATTGGCCTATGTGGAGGCCTGCGCCGACAAGGGCGCCGCCCTGCGCCGCGAGCGGGCGATCAAACGCCTGGCCAAGTCGGCCAAGGAAGCCCTGG
This sequence comes from Azotobacter armeniacus, assembly GCF_054779355.1. Classification (NCBI taxonomy): domain Bacteria; kingdom Pseudomonadati; phylum Pseudomonadota; class Gammaproteobacteria; order Pseudomonadales; family Pseudomonadaceae; genus Azotobacter; species Azotobacter armeniacus. The sequence goes on along the minus strand of NZ_BAAGYK010000120.1, from coordinate 42,860 downwards.
TGGCCGCTGGCGCCGCTGAGTGTCTGTAGCCCCTATCCACCTCCCAGAGGAAGCCGTGATGCACGAAGCTGTCCTGCACCACTACCCGAGTTCGCCGTTCGCCGAGAAAGTGCGTCTGATCCTCGGCTTCAAGCAGCTGTCCTGGCGCTCGGTGACCATTCCACGGGTGATGCCCAAGCCGGATCTACTGGCCCTGACCGGCGGCTACCGGCGCACCCCGGTGCTGCAGATCGGTGCCGACATCTACTGCGACAGCGCGCTGATCGCCCGCCGCCTGGAGACGGAGAAGGCATCGCCGGCGCTGTTTCCGGAAGGGCAGGAGTTCAATGTCGCCAGCCTCGCCGCCTGGGCTGACGGACCGCTGTTCCTGCATGCGGCGAGCCTGGCCTTCCAGCCCGAGGCCGTCGTCCAGCGCTTCGCCCAGTCGCCGCCGGGATCGCTCAAGGCTTTCATCAATGACCGCGCCGCCCTGCTCAGCGGCGGCATCTTCGACCGCCTGCCACTGGAGCAGGCCCGTCAGCAGTGGCCGACCCTGATGGCGCGGCTGCAGCAGCAGCTGGCGCGCGCGGACGGCGATTACCTGTTCGGCGAGCCCTCGCTGGCCGACTTCGCCGTGGCCCATCCGCTCTGGTTGCTGCGCGCCATGCCGATCACCGCCAAGCTGGTCGACGCCAGGCCGGCAGTGGCCGCCTGGCTCGACCGAGTGCTGGACTTCGGCTATGGCTCGTTCAGCGAGCTGTCCGCCGCCGAGGCCATCGAGATCGCCCGCGCGGCGACCCCGGCGCCTTTGCCGTCCGAGCCCAGCATCGAGGCGAACAGCTGGCGCATCGGCCAGCGGGTGGCTATCGCCGCTATCGACTACGGTGTCGACCCGGTGGAGGGCGAGCTGCTGCATGCCGGGCTCGAGGAGCTGATCCTGCGCCGTGAGGACCCGCGTGCCGGGTGGCTGCACGTACACCTGCCGCGCCAGGGGTTTCGCGTCGAGGGCCGCTGAGCCCGGGTTCAGGCGCGCTTCAGCTCCTCCGCCGTGAACGGCGGCGGCCGGCTATTGGCTATTCCTTATCCTTGCGGCGCTTCAACTGATCCTTCAGTTGACTCGGTAGCTGGCGGATGGTCAGGGTGTCGTGCTCCTCGTCGTAGTCGATCCGCGAGCCGAGCAGGTGCGCCTCGAAGCTGATCGACAGGCCTTCGGCGCGCCCGGTGAAGCGGCGGAACTGGCTGAGGGTGCGCTTGTCCGGAGGGATTTCCGGCGACAGACCGTAGTCCTTGTTGCGGATGTGTTCGTAGAAGGCCCGCGGGCGCTCCTCGTCGATCAGCCCGGACAGCTCTTCCAGGGCGATCGGCGTGCCGAGGCGGGCCTGGGTGCTGGCGTAGTCGACTAGCGCGCTGGTCTTCTCGCGAGCCTCCTCCTCGGCCAGCTCCTCGCTCTCGACGAAGTCGCTGAAGGCCTTGAGCAGGGTGCGCGTCTCGCCGGGCGCGTCGACGCCCTCCCGGCAGCCGATGAAGTCGCGGAAGTAGTCCGAGACCTTCCTGCCGTTCTTGCCCTTGATGAAGGAGATGTACTGCTTCGATTGCTTGTTGTTGCGCCACTCGGAGAGATTGATACGCGCCGCCAGATGCAGCTGGGCGAGGTCCAGGTGCTTGGCCGGAGCCACGTCCAGCGTCTTGGTGACAGTCACCCCCTCGCTGTGGTGGAGCAGGGCGATGGCCAGGTAGTCGGTCATGCCCTGCTGGTAGTGGGCGAAGAGCACATGGCCGCCGGTGGAGAGGTTGGACTCCTCCATCAGCGTCTTCAGGTGTTCCACGGCCTCGCGGGTGAAGGCGGCGAAATCCCGGGCACCGTCCAGGTAGCCGTTCAGCCAGCCGCTGAAGGGATAGGCGCCGGACTCTTCCTGAAACAGCCCCCAGGCCTTGCCCTGCTTGGCGTTGTAGCTGTCGTTGAGGTCAGCGAGCAGGTTCTCCAGGGCCTGCGACTCGGCCAGCGCCGAATCGCGGGTATGCAGCACGGCGGGGCTGCCGTCGGGTTTCTTGTCGATCAGGTGAACGATGCAGTGGCGTATCGGCACGGCGGTCTCGGGCGAGGAAAAGGAGTGCGGAAGTTTACCCGAGGCGCTGCGTGGGTGCGGGGCGATGCCCAAGCAAAAGCGGCATGGGCGTCTGTCGAGGGATTGGCTGGGGATGGTTCAGACGCATGGCCCGGCCCGCGCCCTATCAGTGCGCATTCGAGCGGGCCGCGCTTCAAGCAGTGCGAAAGCCCGCCATTCTGCAGGGTCTTCGCCTTCTATCTTCTTCTCTTCCGGCTTGCCAACCCGCCCTGCTCCAGCCTTTGCAAGCGCTGCCAGGCCTGTTCTTGCGCAGCGATCTCCTGCCGGTCCCACAGATCGTTCTGTGGGCCGTCAAATTCATGCGGCACCCTCGCCCGCATCCATCGATTCAGGTACAGCCTCCGGCCAACCAGGGCACAGCCCAATAGTGCAAGGAAAAGTGTGGTGCTGATTGTGAACATCGGTTGCTCTCCATTGCGTGATTATCTGTAACTGTAGCAGGCGATCGCAGTGGGCTCGGCTGATGAAGCAAGGCAAGCGCATGAACCACTTTCTTCCCTCTCCCATTCATGGGAGACGACTGCATGGATGCAGGAGGTAGGGCGACGCAGGAGGCCAAAGCCGAGGGGGCGGGGGAGAGGGCAAATGAGCAACAATGGCCTGTTTTCCCTCTCCCCAGCCCTCTCCCGCACGCGGGAGAGGGCGTGAATGGCTGCATCTGCCCCTTCTGCTATTGTCCTGGCTGATGGAGGGGCAATGGGCACAGGTTCAAGCGGATGTTTCGATGGAGTTGAGGTAGCGCAATCTTTCCACCAGCGCCGGTAATTCGCGCATGTCATGCAGCAGGTGTTCGACGCCCAGTTCGCGCAGGATCTCGCCCTGCTCGGGGGGGATGTGGCTAGCGCCGAGGAAGCCGATCACCTGCATGCCGGCGGTCAGGGCTGCAGTCGCTCCGGTAGCGCTGTCTTCGACGACCAGGCACCGCTGCGGCGTCACGCCGGCGGTACTGGCCGCCAGCAGGTAGACGTCCGGCGCCGGCTTGGGACGCTTGACGAGGTCGGCGCTGAAGACGCCCACGTCGACCCGCTCGGTCAGTCCGGTACGCCGCAGTGCATGTAGCACTGCCTCGTGCTGGCTGTTGGAGGCGATCGCCAGGGGCAGGTCGATCGCGCAGAGTGCCTCGCGCACGCTGGGAATGGTCTGCACTTCGGCGCGGATGATCGCCTCGGCGCGATGGCGCACGTTGGGATGGAAGTCCTCCGGCAAGTCGAGGCCGAAATGCGCGGCGGCCCGGGCGATGATGTCGCGGCTCAGCAGGCCGAAGGTGCCGGCGAGTTGCATGTCCAGCTCATGCTCCGGCACCAGTGCGGCAAGCGCCTCGCGAATCACTCGGCCGGTGATGATTTCGCTGTCGATCAGTACACCGTCGCAATCGCAGATCAACAGGTCGATGTGGCTGGTTCGGGTCATATACGCAGGCCTCTTTGCTTGTTTTTGCAAGGTTATAAATGGTCCATGCATATAACTCGGCCAGGGGGGCATTGCGCAAGGCTCCGCAGACAGCAGGGCGGCGAGGGGCCCTCCCGCCTACGACTGACGCTGCTCTTGCTGGAGCGCCTCGTTTTCCTTGGCGAGCCCGCGCAGCCGCTCGATCATGTAGCGCACATGCAGGTGCAGGGTGTACAGCTCGTGGGAGTAGGATAGCGGTAGCTCGACCCGGCCCAGCGCCTTTTCCATTTCCCTGAGCTGGGCGATTTCCTCCTTCTCATGACCGCTGATGCTGCCATCGTGGATTCGCGCGTCGATCTCGTGCAGATGGCGGTACCACTTGTAGGTCCGCGCGCGCATGCGCCATTCGTAGAGCGGCGAGACCAGCTTGCCGAGCGGCAGCAGGATGGCGAGGAGGGGGATCAGCAGCACGATGTAGCGGTCGACCACCGAGGCGATGCGAAACGGCAGGAAGCGCTGCAGGTAGGGCAGGCCGTTGCGATGGTAGCTGTCGGCCTCCTTGGTCAGGGCGAAGCCGCCGGGCTCTGCTCGGGGGAAGCTGCCCGGCGGGTCGATCAGGCTGCCCGGCTGCAGTATCCGGCGCGAGCTTTCCAGCAACAGCGGCGTCAGTGCCGGATGCAGGCTGCGGTTGGCGACCAGGGTAGCCACCGGCGACAGGGTGGTGAGCGGCCGGTCGGGGCTGTTGCGGACCAGGTCGAGCAGCCCCTCCGGCAGGGACAGCGCCTTGAGGAAGGGAAAGTGCGCCTGGTAGGCCGCAGCGCGCCGCAGGTCGGCCAGCCGCAGGCCAGGATTGCGCGCTAGTTCCTGGATCAGGGGATTTTCCGGCGGGCCGATGAAGAAGGCCGCCTCCAGGCTGCCGTCGTTCAGGGCGGCGCTCGCCTGCCGGCTGGTCAGCGCCAGCCAGCCCGGCTCCCGCTCGATGCCGTTGGCGGCGAAGAGGCTGGCGACCACCGCCTGGGTGCCGCTGCCGTCCTGGCCGATGCCGACCCGCCTGCCGCGCAGCTCGGCCAGCTCCCGGATATCGAGGTCGCGGCGCTGGAACAGCCACAGCGGCTCTTGGTAGAGCGCGCCGAGTCCGCGTAGACGCTGGCGTTCCTCGGGTGCCAGCTGCAGTTCGGTGCCGCTCTGCACCAGAGCGATCTGCACCGGGCTGTCCTCGGCGAGCAGGCGCTCGAGGTTGTCCGGCGAGCCGGCCGTAGTGATCAGCTCCAGCTCGATGCCTTCCTCGGCCAGGCGGGCCTTCAGGCGCTGGCCGAAGGCATGGTAGCCGCCGCCCTCGGAGCCGGTGGCCAGGCTCAGGCGGGTCGGCGGGGCCGGGTCGAGGGTCCAGAAGAACAGGCCGCCGATCAGCGCCAGTACCGGAATCAGCCAGAGGTGGGCCTTGAGGTAGATCTTCAGATCGTGGGCGCGGGTCATGGGCAGCTACCGTGGCTACGGGGGACGCGGCGTCCCCGCCCAATCACCATAGCCAAGCAGCCGGGCGAGCGCCGGTGTGCTGCCCGTTCAGCGCGCCCACGGCGGGCGGGCGGCGAAGGACTCGACCAGGTAGTCGAGCATTACCCGGACCTTGGCCGGCGGGCGGCGGTCGGGTGGGTAGAGGGCGTGGATACCGCCCAGGGGATGAGCCGGGTGGTCGAGCTCCAGGGTCAGCAGTTCGCCACGCTGCAGGGCGTCGGCGACGATGAACAGCGGCTGGTAGATCAGTCCCTGGCCGCCGATCGCGGCAGCCAGCAGGGCATCGCCATTGTTCGCCGTCAGATCGCCGGAAACCGCCATGCGCACACCACCGTCGCGACCGAAGGCCCATTCCCGGCTGCCGCCCCAGGACGACAGGGTGTAGCCCAGGCAGTTGTGCTGGCTCAGCTCGGCGACCCGCCGCGGCACGCCGCGCTGGTCAAGGTAGGCCGGCGCGGCGCAGACCAGCATCGGGCAGTCGCCGAGCCGGCGCGCCTGCAGCGGGCTGTCGGCGAGCCGGCCAATGCGCACGGCCAGGTCCCAGCGGCCTTCGATGAGGTCGACCTGGTTGTCGGTCAGGCCCAGCTCGACCCGCACCGCCGGATGGCGGCGGGCGAAGGCTGGCAGCAGCGGGGCGATGAAGCGGTTGCCGAAGCTCAGCGGCACGTTCATCCGCAGCAGACCGCTGGCCTCGACGCGCTGCGAGACCAACGTCGCCTCGGCCTCGTCGAGTTCCGCGAGGATGCGTTGGCAGGCCTCCAGGTACTGGCTGCCGGCTTCGGTGAGTGTCAGGCGGCGGGTGCTGCGCTGGAACAGCTTGAGGCCGAGGCGCCGCTCCAGGGCGTCCACGTGCTTGGTCGCCATGGCTGGCGACATCTCCAGCTGGCGAGCTGCGGCGGATAGGCTGCCGGCGCTGGCGGCGCGGACGAAGACGCGCATGCCGGTGACGCGGTCGAGCATGGTCATTTCCTACTTATGGTGAGAGCTGCTGCTGCGAGTTGGCAGATTATCCGTTCGCAGGCGCAGGTCCATACTCGTTTGCCATCCGCCGCCGAGGAGCGTTCCCATGTCCGCCCGCGAAAATGCCCTGCTGCCGACCCTGTTCGTGCCCCACGGGGCCGGTCCCTGCTTCTTCATGGACTGGAGTCCGCCGGATGCCTGGAACGCCATGGCCGCCTTTCTCAAGGGCGTGGCGGGCAGCCTGCCGCAGCCGCCGCGGGCCATTCTAATGGTCTCGGCACACTGGCTGGAGCCGGAGTTCACCGTCACTAGCGCCACCCAGCCCGGGCTGATCTACGACTACTACGGCTTTCCACCACACACCTACGAGCTGCGTTATCCCGCTCCTGGTGCGCCGGCGCTGGCTGCGCAGATCATCGGACTGATCGGCGCGGCAGGCCTCGTCGCCCGGCAGGATGGGGGGCGCGGCTTCGACCACGGCATGTTCATTCCGCTGAAGCTGATGTTTCCCGCTGCCGACATCCCCGTGGTGCAGCTGTCGCTGCGCCGGGACCTAGACCCGCAGGCGCATTTGGATGCCGGCCACGCGCTGGCGAGGCTGCGCGGCGAGGGCGTGCTGATCGTCGGCAGCGGCATGAGCTTCCACAACATGCACGGCTACGGCGATCCGCGTTTCGGGCCGGTTTCCGACGAGTTCGACCAGTGGCTGACCGCCACTGTGGAGGCCGAGCCCGCGCAGCGCGAGGCGCGTCTGGCGCGTTGGGACGCGGCGCCGGCGGCGCGGCTCTGCCATCCGCCGCGCGCCGAGGAGCATCTGCTGCCGCTCCTGGTGGCCGCTGGTGCGGCAGCCGAGGGGCGCGGGCAGCGGGTGTTTTCCGGCCGGGTGCTGGAAACCGCCCTGTCCGCCTTCCGTTTCGACTAATCACAGCACACACAAGGAGATTGCCCCATGATCATCGACCTGTCCGGCAAGACCGCCATCGTCACCGGCTCTACCGGCGGTATCGGCCTTGCCATCGCCCAGGGGCTGGCCAATGCCGGGGCCACCGTCGTCATCAACGGCCGTGAGCAGAGCCGGGTCGATGCGGCGCTGGCGCTGCTGCGCGGGACGAAAGGCGGTGCGTCGGCCCGCGGGGTGGCCACCGACCTGGGCACGGCCGCCGGCTGCCGGGCACTGATCGCCGCCGAGCCGGAGGCGGACATCCTGGTCAACAACCTTGGCATCTACGGCGCCAAGGAGTTCTTCGAGATCGGCGACGAGGAGTGGGAGGAAATCCTCCAGGTCAACGTGCTCAGCGGCATACGCCTGTCGCGCCATTACGCCAAGGGCATGCAGGCACGGAGCTGGGGGCGCATCCAGTTCATCTCCAGCGAGTCGGCGCTGAACATCCCCTGCGAGATGGTCCACTACGGCGTCAGCAAGACGGCGCTGCAGGGGGTATCGCGCGGGCTGGCCAAGGTGCTGGCCGGCAGCGGGGTGACCGTCAACTCGATTCTGCCGGGGCCGACCCGCACCGAAGGGGTCATCGCCTTCATCGGCGAGATGGCCCGGCAGGAGGGCGTCACGCCGGCGGAAATGGAGCAGCTGTTCATCCAGCGGCATCGGCCGTCGAGCCTGCTGCGCCGCTTCGCCACCCCGGAGGAGGTCGCCAACCTCTGCGTCTACGCAGCCTCGCCGCAGGCCAGCGCCACTACCGGCGCGGCGCTGCGCGTGGAGGGCGGAATCGTCGAGAGCATCGCCTGAGTCCGAGGGGCGGGCGAGCGTTCCGATCACTCTTTCAAACGCTACAGGAGAAAGACCATGCTCGATTCGGCCATGCGTTATGGATATATCACCCGCTTCTTCCACTGGTTGATGGCGTTGCTGATCGTCCAGCAATTCCTCAAGCTGGGCGATCGTGTCAGCGAGGGTGAGCATTGGCTCGGCGAGACCTTCGGTCCCTGGCATACCTCCATCGGCGCGTTGCTGCTGGCGCTGGTGGTGCTGCGCCTGCTCTGGGCGGGGGCTCAGCGGCAACGGCGCCCGCTGCCCGAGAGCTTGCCGCTGCTGGTCAAGGCCGGGCATGGCCTGCTCTACACCTGCATGCTGCTGATGCCGGTTACCGGCATTCTGTACATGCTCGGCAAGGGCTACGGACTCAAACTCTTCGGCGTCCAGCTGGTTGCCAGGAGTGGCGTGGAAACCGGCTGGCTCGCTGCCTTGGGTAGCCTGCATTCGCCCATCGCCTGGCTGTTTCTGGTGCTGATTCTCGGGCATGTCGCCGCCGCACTGTTCCATCATTTCGTCAAGGACGACGACACCCTGCGGCGCATGGCCGGCTGAGCCGAAGCGGAGGGCGGCCCTGCCAGTGCTGCCCTCTCCGCGCTTGCCAGCCCGGTCGCGGAAGTGCCATGGTTCGCCGCTTTCCTTTCCGGACGACGGACCGCCATGCGCCTGCTACACACTTCCGACTGGCATCTCGGCCAGCATTTCATGGGCAAGACCCGCCAGGCCGAGCACCAGGCCTTCTGCGCCTGGCTGATCGAGCAGGTGCGCGAGCACGCGGTGGACGCGCTGATCGTCGCCGGCGACGTGTTCGACAGCGGCGCGCCGCCCAGCTACGCTCGCGAGCAGTACAACCGCTTCATCGTCGCGCTGCGCGAGACCGGTGCCCGGTTGGTGGTGCTCGGCGGCAACCACGATTCGGTGGCCATGCTCGGCGAATCGCGCGGCCTTCTGGCCTGCCTGGACACCTGGGTGGTTCCGGGGGTGGCAGCGGACCTTGCCGAGCAGCTCCTGGTGCTGCCGCGGCGTGACGGTACGCCGGGGGCGCTGCTCTGCGCCATCCCCTTCGTCCGCCCCCGCGACGTGCTGCGCAGCGAGGCCGGGCAGAGCGCCGAGGACAAGCTGCAGGCGCTGCAGGAGGCGATCCACGCGCACTACCAGGCGCTGTTCGCCCTCGCCGAGGCGCGCCGCGACGTACTGGGCAGCGCACTGCCGATCCTCGCCACAGGCCATCTGACCACGGTCGGCGCCAGCGCCAGCGAGTCGGTGCGGGAAATCTACGTCGGCAGCCTGGAGGCCTTCCCCACCGCAGCCTTCCCGCCAGCGGCCTACATCGCCCTCGGCCACATCCACCGCCCGCAGAAGGTCGGCGGGCTGGAGCACATCCGCTACAGCGGCTCGCCGATCCCGCTGTCCTTCGACGAGGCGCGCCAGCAGAAGGAGGTGCTGCTGGTGGAACTGAACGAGGGTGTCCTCGCGGCGGTGACGCCGCTGCCGGTGCCCTGTTTCCAGCCGCTGCTGACGGTGCACGGCTCTCTTGATGAGCTGGCCGGCGCCATCGCCACGGCAGCCGGGCAGGGCAGCGCCGAGCGGCCGGTATGGCTGGAGGTGCAGGTCGCCGCCGACGAGCATCTGCCTGACCTGCCGGCGCGCGTCGCCGCACTCTGCGCGGGCCTGCCGGTGGAGGTGCTGCGCATCCGCCGTGAGCGCGCCGGTACCGCCGCCGGCCTGCAGCGTGAGGCCCGGGAAACCCTCGACGAGCTGAGCCCCGAGGAGGTGTTCGCCCGGCGCCTGGCCGGCGCGGAACTGGACGAGGTGCTGAGCGAGCCTCTGCACGGACTCTATCGCCAGGTGCTCGACGAGCTGTGCGAGGGCCAGGCATGAAGATCCTCAGCCTGCGCCTGAAGAACCTCAACTCGCTGAAGGGCGAGTGGAAGATCGATTTCCGCGAGGCACCGTTCAAGGATAACGGCCTGTTCGCCATCACCGGGCCGACCGGCGCCGGCAAGACCACCCTGCTGGACGCCATCTGCCTGGCCCTCTACCACCGCACACCGCGCATGGACCGCTTGTCCAAGGAGTCCAACGAGCTGATGACCCGGCACACCGCCGAATGCCTGGCCGAGGTGGAGTTCGAGGTCAGGGGCCTGGGCTACCGGGCCTTCTGGAGCCAGCGCCGTGCCCGCGACAGGGTCGACGGCGCGCTGCAAGCACCCAGGGTGGAGCTGGCCGCGGCGGACGGGACCATCCTCACCGACAAGGTCGGCGACAAGCTCCGCCAGATCGAGACACTCACCGGCCTGGACTTCGAGCGCTTCACCCGCTCCATGCTGCTGGCCCAGGGCGGTTTCGCCGCCTTTCTCGAAGCCGACGCCCGAAGCCGCGCCGAATTGCTCGAGCAGCTCACCGGCACCGAGATCTACGGGCGGATTTCCCAGCGGGTCTATGCCCACGCCAAGCAGGCGGGCGAGGCGCTCGAGCTGCTGAAGGCCCGGGCCGGCGGCGTCGAGCTGCTCGGCGAGGCGCAACACGGCGAGCTGGCCGCCGAGGCCGCCGCCCTGGCCGCCCAGGAGGCGCCGCTGCGGGGGCGCCAGGACGAATTGCAGGCTCAGCGCCAGTGGCTGGACCGGCTGGCCCAGGCCGAAGGGCGTCATGCGCAGGCCAGCCAGGCCTGCCAAGCGGCCGAGCAGGCCCTGCAGAAGGCCGCGCCGCAACTGGCGCGGCTGGCCGCCAGCGAGCCGGCGCTGCGCCTGCAGCCGACCCATCAGGCCTGGCAGCAGGCCCGGCAGCAGCTACTGCAGGGCGAGCGCAGCCGCGAGCAGATCCTCGCAGAGCACCAGCAGGTCTTGGCGGAGGTCAGCTTGCGGCTGTGGCAGGCTAGTCAGGCCAGCCGGCAGATCGCCGAGGCCGCCCGGGCGAAGGAGTCCGCCCTGCGGCGGCAGGTGCGGGAGCTGCAGGAGCGGCTGGCCGCGCAGCCACGGCATGCCGAGCTGGGCGAATGCCTCGGCGCCTGGCGCGGACAGTTCGCCAACCTGCGCCAGTGGCGCACGGAAATCGCCGAACTCGCCGGCCGGCGGCAGGCCGAGCAGGCTGCACTGGTCGGGCTGGCCGGCCGGCTGGACAGTCAGACTCGCCAGCTCGACGCGACGCGCAGCCAGCTGGCGGTAGCCCGCAGCGCCGAGGGCGACTGCCGCCACCGGCTGGGCGCCCTGCTCGATGGCCAGGGAGAAGGGGAGCTGCGCCAGTACTGGCAGCGGCTGCTCGGCCAGCGCAACCTGCTCGGCCAGCTGGAGCAGATCGCTCTGGACCTCGACAGGCTCGACGCTCGGCTGGTCGCCGCCGATCAGGCGCGCGCCGAGCGGCTGATGCGCCAGGCGGAAAGGGCCGAGCAGCGCGACAGGCTGCGCCAGCGCTTTCTCGAGTTCAAGCAGCAGATCGCCGACAAGCAGAAGTTGCTCGAGCAGGAGACGCGCATCCAGGCGCTCGAGGCCTATCGCACCCGGCTGCAGCCCGACGAGGCTTGCCCGCTGTGCGGCTCCCGCGAGCATCCGGCGATCGCCGCCTATCAGGCGCTGGATGTCTCCGCCACGCAGCAGGCCCTGCAGGAGAAACAGGCCGAGCAAGATACCGTGCGCGCGGAGGGCGAGCGCCTGAGCGCCGAACTCGCCGCCCTCGACGCCGAGCTGAAGCAGGTGCAGCAGCGCCTGGAGCAGGGCCGGGCCGAGCGCGAGCAGCTGATGCAACGTTGGCAACGCCTCGTCGGCGACCTGGACGAACCCCTGGCCGGTCCGCAGGCGCTGGCTGGCCGGCAGCAGCAGCTGGACGAGCGCCTGGCCGCCAGCGAGCAGCGCCTGCAGCAGCTGGACGGCCTGAAGACCGCGCTGGAAGGTGCCCGCAACCAGCGCCTGGCGCTGGAGCAGCAGTGCGCCGACGGGGAGCGCGAGTTGGCCCTCCTGCAGGAGCGTCGGCAGGGCGGCGAAACCGGGCTGCAGAGTCTGGCCGACCAGCTGCGCCAGCGCGAGGCGCTGCTGCAGCAGGGCGGGACGCTCCTGGCCGGGGAGCTGGCGCTCTTCGGGCATGCTCTGCCGGCCGACGATGCTGCCTGGCTCGCCGCGCGCGAGGCCGAGTGGCGGGCCTGGCAGGAGGACCAGGAGCGTCTGCGACAGCTGGAGTGTGAGCTGTCGGTCCAGTGCGGCGCGGTCGAGGCCGCAGAGGAGCAGACCGCGCTCTGGCAGCAGCGCTGGCAGGAGCTGGGCGAGGTCGGACGGCCGGTGCTGGTGGTCGACGATCCTCAGGCGGCACTGGACAGGGCGGAAGCCGGTCTGGAGGCCGCCCGGCGGCTGGCCGACGGGCTGGGCGGCCGGCTGCAGTCGCTGGACGAGGCGCTGCAGGGACAACGCAGGCAGCTCGAGGCCCGCACCGGCGACTGGCAGGCGCAGCTGGCACAGAGTCCCTTCATCGACGAGGCGGCCTTTATTGCCGCGCGGCTCGACGAGGCCGAGCGTGGCGCGCTGCAGGCACTGAAGGCCCGCCTGGAGCGGGCGCAGACCGAGGCGCTGGCGCTGCTCGCTGCCGCCGAGCAGGCCCTGGCCGGGCTGCGTGCCGACTCGGCCACCGGGCAGTCCGCCACCGAACTGGAAGAGCAGCTGCAGGTCCTGGGCGAACAGCTCAAGGCACTGCACCAGCGCCAGGCCGAAGTGGCTACCCGGCTGCGCGCCGACGACGAACGCCGGCAGAGCCAGCAGGCATTGTTTGTCGAGATCGCGGCGCGCCAGGGCGAGTACGACCTCTGGCAGCACCTCAACGGGCTGATCGGGTCGGCCGATGGCGCCAAGTACTGCAAGTTCGCCCAGGGTCTGACCCTCGACCATCTGATCTGGCTGGCCAATCGCCAGCTTGCCCGCCTGCACGGCCGTTACCAGCTGGCGCGGCGGGTCGACGGCGAGCTGGAGCTGGAAGTCGTCGACACCTGGCAGGGCGACGCGGCTCGCGACACCCGCACCCTGTCCGGCGGCGAGAGCTTCCTGGTCAGCCTGGCGCTGGCCCTGGCGCTGTCCGATCTGGTCAGCCACAAGACCAGCATCGACTCGCTGTTCCTCGACGAGGGCTTCGGCACCCTCGACGGGGAAACCCTGGAGGTTGCCCTGGATGCCCTGGACAGCCTCAACGCCAGCGGCAAGACCATTGGCGTGATCAGCCATGTGGAGGCGCTGAAGGAGCGCATTCCGGTGCAGCTCAGGGTGAGCAAGGGGGGGGGCATGGGCTACAGCACCCTGGAGCGGCGCTTCGCCGTGCCTTGAGTCAGGTTCTGCAGAGATGGCGTGAAATATGTCTGGAGCCGGCCCGGCACCGCGAATTCGCAGGGCCGGCCGGTTCATCGCACCAGCAGCGGGCATTGCTGGCCTGTCGCGGAACCGTAACCAAACTTCTGTAAATAGCTGCAATCGCAACGCGGAGCCCTGTGGTATGTCCACCCTGACTGAACTCGTCCAACAGATCGCCCAACTCTATCCCCTCGAGGACAAGCGGGGCGGCAAGCGCTATCGCGTGGTCACCGAGCTGGCGGGGATGACCGAGCTGGAGGAGGTCGGCGGCGCGCCACGCTATATCCGCACCGCCGAGCTGAAGGATCGCCGGCTCTGGATCCATGCCGCCGACAGCTGGCCCGAGCGCCGCCGGCGCGGCGGCCAGCGCTGATGCTCAGGCCGGGTGTTGCGGCTGCAGCAGCATGCGGGTGATCCGCCGCTCCTTCACTTCGCTGACCTGCAGCCGCCAGTCGCGGTAGGTCAGCTCGTCTCCGGTCGCCGGCAGGCGGTCGAGCAGGCTCATGGCCAGCCCCGCCAGGGTCTGGTAGTCGTCCGTGCCCTGGGCTTGGAAGCCCAGGCGCTTGCCGAGCAGTGCCAGGCTGATGGCGCCATTGACCTCGTAAATCCCGTCGCGCTCGATTACATCCGGCCCTTCCATCTCGCTGGCATCCGGCAGTTCGCCGGCGATCGCCTCGAGAATGTCGGTGAGGGTCAGCAGGCCCTCGAAGTGGCAGAACTCGTTGACCACGAAGGCCACATGGGTGGAGGCCTGGCGCATCTGTTCGAGGGCATTGAGCACTGAACAGCCGTCCGGCAGGTTGAGCGGCTGGCGCACCAACTGCTCGATATCCGGATGCTCGCCCTGCAGCAGCGTGCGCAGCAGTTCCTTCTTGTGCACATAGCCCAGGGGCTCGTCGATGGAGGCGGTGCGCGCCACCACCAGCCGCGAATGGGGCGAATCCAGCAGTTGCTGCCTGATTTGCGCCTCGTCGGCGTCGAGGGCGATGTGATCCACCTGCATGCGGTCGGTCATCGCAGTGGCAATGGGCCGCTCGGCCAGATGCAGCACGCCGCTAATCATCACCCGTTCACGGCGGCCGAATGGCGCAGTTTCACCCGCGTTGCCCTTGAGCATGTCGGCGATTTCCTCGCCGACCTCCTCGGCCTCCATCTGGTGCCCGCCGAGCAGGCGTAGCACCGCATGGGAGGTACGCTCGCGCAGCGTGTGCCGGCCCCGCAGCTGTTTCTTGCGGCGCCAGCGAGCCAGCTGGTTGAACACTTCGATGAGGATCGAGAAGCCGATCGCCGCGTACAGGTAGCCCTTGGGAATATGGAAACCGAAGCCCTCTGCGGTGAGGCTGAAGCCGATCATCATCAAAAAGCCCAGGCACAGCATGATCACCGTCGGGTGGGCGTTGACGAAGGCGGTCAGCGGCTTGCTGGCGGCGATCATCAGGCCGATGGAGATCACCACGGCGAGCATCATGATCTCGAGATGCTCGACCATGCCGACAGCAGTTATCACCGCATCCAGGGAGAACACCGCGTCGAGCACGACGATCTGCGCCACCACCGGCCAGAAGCGAGCGTAGGCGCGGCTGCCGGACTGCGCATGGGCGTGGCCTTCAAGGCGCTCGTGCAGCTCCATGGTGGCCTTGAACAGCAGGAACACGCCACCGAACAGCATGATCAGGTCGCGCCCGGAGAAGCTCTTGCCCAGTATCGAGAGCAGTGGCTCGGTCAGGGTCACCAGCCAGGAGATGCTGGCCAGCAGGCCCAGGCGCATGACCAGCGCCAGCGACAGGCCGATGATCCGCGCGCGGTCGCGCTGCTGGGGAGGCAGCTTGTCGGCGAGGATGGCGATGAACACCAGGTTGTCGATGCCAAGTACGATCTCCAGCACGATCAGGGTTAGAAGACCCAGCCAGGCCGTGGGATCAGCAAGCCATTCCATGGGCGGTCACCTTTGTTGCGATATGGGAGAAGAGGGGGCTTGCAGCCTTCCGGCGTGGGAGGGGCGCGAGCGGGCGGGCAGTGATGAGGTGCTCGTTCGGGGTGAAAGAGCGAGGCTGGCCCGCTGAGGAAGAGTGCCGCCCTGCGGGAAGGCAGGGCGGCTGACGACAAGCGTTGTCCATGTGCGACCGATCAATATTGAAGTGTGCGCATTCTACGCCATCGACGCAGTACCGCTAAGCGCGCAAACGTAATGCTTCTTGGCAGGGCAGGTGCGCCTGGCTAGCGGAGCGCTGGCCAGCGTTCTTCCCGCCAGCGACGCCGGGCTTCGGCGTCGAGGAAGGTCCAGGCGACGAAGCGGCTTTGCTTCTGTCCCTGGGCCATGGGCACCACGCGCACCTCGCAGGCCCCGGCCTTTTTCAGCGCGGCCTGGGCGGCGGGCAGGTTGGCCGTCTTGGAGATCAGGCTGCTGAACCAGTACACCTGCCCGGCGAATTGCGCGCTTTCCGTGATCATTCGCCCGACGAAGGCAGCCTCGCCGCCGGGGCAGTGCAACTCGGCGCCCTGGCCGCCGAAATTCAGCAGCGGCAGCTTGCGCCTGGGGTCGAGCTTGCCGAGGTTGCGCCATTTGCGCCGGCTGCCACGAGTGGCTTCCTCCGGCGAGGCGTGGAAGGGCGGGTTGCAGAGGCTCAGGTCGAAGCACTCGTCGGTCTGCAGCAGGCCCTGGAAGATGTGTGTGGGATCGGCCTGGCGGCGCAGCCGGATGGCCTCGACCAGGCCCTCGTTGGCGCGGACGATGGCCTGCGCAGAGGTCAGGGCGGCCGGGTCGATGTCGGCGCCGAGAAACCGCCAGCCGTACTCGCGGTGGCCGATCAGCGGGTAAATGCAGTTGGCGCCGACGCCGATGTCCAGCACCTGCAGCGCCGCGCCGCGCGGGATGGTGCCGCTGTTGTCGGCGGCCAGCAGGTCGGCCAGGCCATGCAGATAGTCGGCGCGGCCGGGAATCGGCGGGCACAGGTAGCCGGGCGGGATGTCCCAGTGGCGGATGCCGTAGTGGTCGGCGAGCAGGACGCGGTTGAGGGTCTTCACCGCTTCCGGATTGGCGAAGTCGATGCTCTTCTTGCCGTAGGGGTTGAGGATGACGAAGGCGGCGAGCGCCGGGTGGCGGCGGATCAGCGCGGAAAAGTCGTAGCGGCCCTGATGGCGGTTGCGCGGGTGCAGCGGGCTCGGGCGTTGTGGCTGCGGTGCCGGGGGATGGGGCTTGCTGGGCATTGCAGAAGGCTGGCAGTGGGCTGGGCGCTGATTGTCCCACAAGTCGGGCTGGCGCGCGCCCGGCGCCGCTACTCGGCGGGCCGGCGCTCTCTCAGCCAGTCGGCCAGCCGATCGGCGGACAGCGGTCGCGAGAGCAGGAAGCCCTGGGCCACCTGGTAGCCCCGGTGGGTGAGCAGGCGCCGCTGCTCCTCGCTCTCCACCCCTTCGGCGAACACCGCGATCCGCAGGCTGTCGCCGATGCGCATGGCCGCCTCGGTCAGGGCGCGGGTGATCTCGTCATGTTCCAGATCGCGAACGAAGCTGCGGTCCAGCTTCAGGGCGCGGATCGGCAGGTGGCGCAGGTAGCCGAGGCAGGAGTAGCCGGTGCCGAAGTCGTCGACGGTCAGGCCGATGTCCATGGCCTGCACGGCGTGCAGGGTCTTCAATTTGTTCGGATTGCCGCCCCGCAGTACGTCCTGGGTGATTTCCAGGTTCAGGTCGGCCGGCTGCAGGACATGGTGCTGCAGGGTATCGGCGATCTGCCGGGGCAGCTCCAGGTTGTGGAAGCTGTTCGACGACAGGTTCACCGAGACGGCCGGCACCTCGAGCCCTGCCTCGCGCCACGCTGCGAGCTGCCGGCAGGCCTCTTCCAGCGCCCAGCGGTCCAGTTCGCCGACCAGCCCGCATTCCTCCGCTAGGGGAATGAAGCGGCTCGGCGGGATGCTGCCGAGCTGCGGATGCGTCCAGCGGGCCAGGGCCTCGACGCCGCACAGTCGGCCGCTCTTGAGGTCGATCTGCGGTTGGTAGTGGAGCTGCAGCAGTTGCTGCTGCAGCGCTTCGCGCAGGGCCGCCTCGAGGGTCCGGCGCTCCTGGGCCTGGCGGTTCATCTCCTCGCTGAAGAAGCTGAACTGTCCGCGCCCGTTGCTCTTGGCCTGGTACATGGCGAGGTCGGCGTAGTGCAGCAGGGTTTCAATATCCTCGCCGTTGTCCGGGAACTGGCTGATGCCGATGCTGGCCGATGGCATGAGGGTCGCCCCAGCGATCTGGCAGGGCGCCGACAGCTGCTTCTGGATGCGCCGGATGGTTTCAGCCGTCTGCCGAGGGTCGCAATCGGTGAGCACCACGACGAATTCGTCGCCGGACAGGCGGCCGACGATGTCGGCGGCACGCAGTTCGCCGCGCAGGCGCTGTGCGACGATGCGCAGCATGGCGTCGCCGGCCGGATGGCCGAGGGTGTCGTTGACCTGCTTGAAGCGGTCCAGGTCGAAGAACAGGACGTTCAGCGCCGTGCGGTTGCGCTTGGCCCGGGCGATCGCCTGGCCGGCCTGGACCAGCAGCAGGCTGCGGTTGGGCAGGCCAGTGAGGGTGTCGTAGAAGGCCAGCTGGCGAAACCGGTTGTGGCTTTCCTCGCGCTCCAGGATCAGCAGGCGGCAGTGTTGCCGTTCGGCCTCCTCGCGTTCGGCCTGGGCGCTGACGTCGATGGCGATCTTGACGATGCGTTTCAGGTGTCCGCTGGCGTCGAGAAGGGGGATATAGGTCGCCTCCAGCCAGAGGCACCGGCCGTCGGCGCTCGCGTAGGGGTAGCGGCCGCTTGCGGAGCGGCCCCGGCCCAGCCAGGCCCAGAGGCTGTCGAAACCATGCAGGTTGGTCGGGTCGGGCGCGCAGAGTTGCTGGTGCCGATGGCCATCGATGGCCTCCGCGGTGTAGCCGAAGATCTGCCGGTACTTGCCGTTGGTGCGCAGGACGTGACCGTCCGGGGCGAACTCGGCGATGGCCATGGCGTGCTCGAGGGCGGCGAGCAGTTCCAACTGCTCGACTGACGGCTGGGAAAAGGAGGATGAGTGCTGCTTCATTCTTGTCTGCAATTCCGGCATCGGTCGACGGGAGTCTTCCCGTCGTGCGACGCGCACCTGGATTCGGCGCGCAGGCTCGAACCGGGGGCGTGGCCTGGCAATCCTGCGACTGGAGTGAGTTGGCACGGCCATTCGCGGGGCCGGCGGCGGGAGGATGATGCCATGCCACAGGATACATGCGTCATCCTGATTTGTGGCGCTTTGCTATCACCGCTCCGCAGTTTGTCGGGATGTGAAGCGTGCACGCTTTTGGGGCCGATATTGCGCGGGCTTGCACAGCCGGCGATGCCCATCCGTGGGCAGGATCGGAAGGCGGGGTGCCGGCACGGCTCCGGCCGGTACCCCGCGGCTCGCCTCAGGACAGGGCGAGCAGGACGATGTAGGTCGCCGCGCCGGCGGTGTAGCCCAGGAAGGCCAGCAGGCTGATCCGCTTGAGGTACCAGATGAAGCTGATGCGCTCCATGCCCATGGCCGCGACGCCGGCCGCCGAGCCGATGATCAGGGTGCTGCCGCCGGTACCGGCGCAGAAGGCGAGCAGCTCCCAGAAGGTGCCGTCGGTGACAAACTGGGACAGCCAGGTGGTTTCCCCGGACGCGGTGGCTGCCAGGCTTTCCGGGCTGACCAGGGGGTACATCTTCATCGCCCCGGCCACTAGCGGCACGTTGTCTACCACGGCGGAGAGCAGGCCGATCGCATAGTTGATGGCGTAGATGTTGCCCAGCGACTCGCGCAGGGCGGTGGCCACCTGGGTCAGATGGCCGGCGGTGGCCAGGCTGGAGACCGCCAGCAGGATGCCGAGGAAGAACAGCACGCTGGGAGTGTCGACCTTGCGCAGCACACCGACCACCGAGAGCGGATGCTTGTCCTCGGCGTTCTTGTGGCGGTGGATGATCTCGGTGGCGATCCACAGCACGCCAAGGCCGAGCAGGATGCCCATGTACGGCGGCAGATGGGTGACGGTCTTGAACACCGGCACGAAGAGCAGGGAGCCGAGGCCAAGGCCCAGCACCAGGTTGCGCTCGAAGGGCGTGGTCGGGTCGCGGCGGCTTTCCGGGGTTTCCAGCGGGCGCGGGCGGGGCGCCTCGCCCTTCAGGCGGAAGCTGAGGATCAGCAGCGGCACCAGCAGGCAGATCAGGCTGGGCAGGAAGAGGCCGGTGATCACCCCGGAGGTGGTGATCTGGCTGCCGATCCACAGCATGGTGGTGGTCACGTCGCCGATCGGCGACCAGGCGCCGCCGGCGTTGGCGGCGATCACCACCATGCCGATGTAGAGGGCGCGTTCCGGCCGGCCGCGGACCAGCTTGCGCAGCAGCGAGACCATGACGATGGTGGTGGTCAGGTTGTCCAGCACGGCGGAGAGGAAGAAGGAGAGGAGGCCGATGATCCACATCAGATGCACGCGCTTGCGAGTCTGGATGCGGTCGGTGATGACCTTGAAGCCTTCGTGGGAGTCGATCAGCTCGACGATGGTCATGGCGCCGAGCAGGAAGAAGAGGATTTCCGAGACTTCGCCAAGGTGATGGCGCAGTTCCGTGACGACTGTGCCAGTAACGTCGGCGCCGTGGCTGGCGCTCTCCACGAGCGGCAGGATGTGCTCCGCACCCAGCACCAGCACGGTCCAGGTGAGAACCGCAGTGACGATGGCCGAGGCGGCCTTGTCGATTTTCAGGGGATGTTCAAGGGCTATGCCTAGATAGCCTATGACGAATATAACAGCCATGAGGGCGTACATCGGAGACTCCACAGGTTGAGAAAAAACATGCGAGCCGCCAGGCGGGCCGGCTTCCGAAGTCTGTGGGAGCCGCGGCGATGGGAAAAAAGACAGGGGAGACTGGAGCGGCTGCTACCTGCGTCTGGCGAGCGGCAGTGTCCTTGCGGACCACAGGGCGTGGCCGCGTTGTCGCATTGTGTTTGTTCCGTTTCGACTGGCTTTCCGTATGCGGTGCTTGCCGGCGATCCGCTTGTGGCGCTTGTAGCAGTATTGTTTCACGTTATTTCGGGCCGGCGCCAGCCAACAGATGCTTATAAAACGGATGCTTATAAGGCGAAGGTGACGGAAAAGGGTGGCGGCCAGCAGCTCCTGCCGCTGGCCGGTCAATGTCAGAGCGCGGCGATGCGCGCGCGCTGCTCGCCCAGCCTGGCCAGGGCCTGTTCGGCCTCGCCCAGCTTGGCGCGCTCCTTGGCGATCACCTCGGCGGGAGCCTTGTCGACGAAGCTGGCGTTGCCCAGCTTGCCGCCGACGCGCTTGACCTCGCCCTCCAGGCGCTGGATTTCCTTGTCCAGACGGGCCAGCTCGGCGTCCTTGTCGATCAGCCCGGCCATCGGCACCAGCACCTGCATCTCGCCGACCAGGGCGGTGGCGGCCAGCGGCGCTTCCTCGCCCTCGGCCAGCACGCGGATGGATTCCAGCTTGGCCAGCTTCATCAGCAGCGGCTCGTTCTCGACCAGGCGGCGGCGGTCGCTGGCCGAGGCGTTGTTCAGCAGCACATCGATGCGCTTGGCCATGGAGATGTTCATCTCGCCGCGGATCTGCCGCACGCCGAGCATCAAGGCCTTGACCCACTCGATGTCGTCCTCGGCATCGGCATCGATGCGCGCCTCGTCGGCCTGCGGCCAGGGCTGCAGCATCAGGGTCGGCCCGGACTTGCCGGCCAGCGGCGCCAGGCGCTGCCAGATCTCCTCGGTGATGAAGGGCATGAACGGATGCGCCAGGCGCAGCGCGGTCTCCAGCACCCGCACCAGGGTGCGACGGGTGCCGCGCTGGCGCTCGATGCTGGCGTTTTCGTCCCAGAGCACCGGCTTGACCAGCTCCAGGTACCAAGCGCAGTACTGGTCCCAGACGAACTCGTAGAGCGCCTGGGCGGCGAGGTCGAAGCGGAAGGCGTCGAGCTGGCGGGTCACTTCCTGCTCGGTGCGCTGCAGCTGGGAAACGATCCAGCGGTCCACCGGGGACAGTTCCACCGGCTCGCCGGCGATGCCGCAGTCCTTGCCCTCGGTGTTTTCGAAGACGAAGTTGGCGGCGTTCCACAGCTTGTTGCAGAAGTTGCGGTAGCCCTCGACCCGGCCCATGTCGAACTTGATGTCGCGACCGGTGGAGGCCAGCGAGCAGAAGGTGAAGCGCAGCGCGTCGGTGCCGTAGCTGGCGATGCCTTCGGGGAACTCGGCGCGGGTCTGCTTGGCGATCTTCTCGGCGAGCTTGGGCTGCATCATGCCGCTGGTGCGCTTGGCCAGCAGGGTGTCGAGGTCGATGCCGTCGACGATATCCAGCGGGTCGAGCACGTTGCCCTTGGACTTGGACATCTTGTGGCCCTGGCCGTCACGCACCAGGCCGTGGACGTAGACGGTCTTGAAGGGGATCTGCCCGGTCAGGTGCAGGGACATCATGATCATCCGGGCGACCCAGAAGAAGATGATGTCGAAGCCGGTGACCAGCACGTCGGTGGGGTGGAAGTTCTTGAGGAACTCGGTCTGCTGGGGCCAGCCGAGGGTGGAGAAGGTCCACAGGCCGGAGCTGAACCAGGTGTCCAGCACGTCCTCGTCCTGGCGCAGCGGCTCGTCGTTGCGGATTGCATACTTGTTGCGCACCTCCGCCTCGTCGCGGCCGACGTAGGCGTTGCCGGCCTCGTCGTACCAGGCCGGGATGCGATGGCCCCACCAAAGCTGGCGGCTGATGCACCAGTCCTGGATGTCGCGCATCCAGGAGAAGTACATGTTCTCGTACTGCCTGGGCACGAACTGGATGAGCCCGTCCTCGACGGCGGCGATGGCCTTTTCGGCCAGCGGCTTGGTAGAGACGTACCACTGGTCAGTCAGCCAGGGCTCGATGATGGTGCCGGAGCGGTCGCCGCGCGGCACTTTCAGCGCGTGGTCGTCGATCTTCTCCAGAAGGCCCATGCCGTTGAAGTCGGCGACGATGGCCTTGCGCGCGTCGAAGCGGTCCATGCCGGCATAGCTGTCCGGCAACGTGGAGTTGATGCGCTCGTTGGGCGTGCCGTCGATGTCGAACACCTGGGCCTGGGCCAGGACCGTGGCGTTCTTGTCGAAGATGTTGATCAGCGGCAGGTGGTGGCGCTTGCCGACCTCGTAGTCGTTGAAGTCGTGGGCCGGGGTGATTTTTACGCAGCCGGTACCGAATTCACGGTCGACATACTCGTCGGCGATGATCGGGATCAGGCGGTTGACCAGCGGCAACAGCACATGGCGGCCGATCAGGTCCTTGTAGCGCTCGTCCTCCGGATGCACGGCGACAGCGGCGTCGCCCAGCATGGTTTCCGGGCGGGTGGTGGCGACCACCAGATAGCTCTTGCCCTCGGCAGTGCGGGCGTCGTCGGCCAGCGGGTAGCGCAGGTGCCAGAGGTGGCCCTTCTCGTCGTGATTCTCCACTTCCAGATCGGAGATCGCGGTGTGCAGCTTGGTGTCCCAGTTGACCAGGCGCTTGCCGCGGTAGATCAGGCCGTCATCAAAGAGGCGGACGAAGGCTTCCTTGACCGCTTCGGAAAGGCCTTCGTCCATGGTGAAGCGTTCCCGCGACCAGTCCACCGAGCTGCCCAGGCGGCGGATCTGCCGGGTGATGGTGCCGCCCGACTGTTCCTTCCATTCCCAGACCTTGTCGAGGAACTTCTCGCGGCCGAGGTCGTGGCGGTTGATGCCCAGGGCGGCCAGCTGGCGCTCCACCACCATCTGGGTGGCGATGCCGGCGTGGTCGGTGCCCGGCTGCCACAGGGTGTTGCGGCCCTGCATGCGGCGGAAGCGGATCAGCGCGTCCATGATCGCGTTGTTGAAGCCGTGGCCCATGTGCAGGCTGCCGGTGACGTTCGGCGGCGGGATCATGATGGTGTAGGGCTCGCCGCTGCCCTGCGGGGCGAAGTAGTTCTTCGACTCCCATTCGGCGTACCAACGGGATTCAATGGCGTGCGGCTGGTAGGTCTTGTCCATGCGGAGGAAACCCTTATAAGACGGCTGATCTGGGAAGCCGATGAGTATAAAGGCAAACCCGTATCTGTGGGTTGTATCCCTGCAAGTCTAGGCGGGTTGTCGTGAAGGCCGGGCTTCCGCTGGAGAGGGGCTAGGGTTTGCGCGAGGCGAGCAGCTGGTCCAGGTGGGCTTCGAGGCGGCG
Organism: Azotobacter armeniacus; assembly: GCF_054779355.1. NCBI lineage: Bacteria > Pseudomonadati > Pseudomonadota > Gammaproteobacteria > Pseudomonadales > Pseudomonadaceae > Azotobacter > Azotobacter armeniacus. Next base: position 19,647 of record NZ_BAAGYK010000120.1, on the reverse strand, counting down.
CTTCAGTTCGGCCTCGATCTGCGGCACGAAATCGTCGACGACCTCCTGCAGGATCAGTTGGGCCTCGGTACGCAGGGACTGCTCCAGGCGTGATGGGAGGGCGGCCGTGGGCGGTTCGGGTTCATCCTCTTCGGTGGCGACGATCTCCGAGAGCAGCGGGATGTCGTCGGCGCCGAGGGTTTCGGTGAGCAGTGGCGGCGGCAGCAGATCTTCGTCGAGCAGGTCGCGGATCGACTGCAGGTCGTTCAGCAGGTGGGCGGTATTCGGCTTGGGTTTCAGGCTGTCCATGGATCGTCAGAGGCGCGGCAGGCGGTGATCCTGCAAAGGATAGCCGCGCTCGCGGTAGAAGCGGTAGCTGGCGCGCGTGGCCTGACGGATGGCCGGATCGCCCACCACCAGCTCGGCGATCCGCTCGAAGCGTGCACAGAAGAACGGCACGGCAAGGGCCAGGTTGATCAGCAGGTCGCGGTGGCTGCCGGGATCGTCGCCCAGGCCGAGGGTGATCGGCGCGTCGGCATCCTCCTCGGCCGTGCCGTGGGGAAGGAAGGCCTCGCCCTTGAAGCTCCACAGCAGTGCATCCAGCGCTTCGCGCTGGGCCGCGTCCTGGCAGTGCAGATAGATGCGGTGCCCCAGGCGCCAGGCCTTTTCCGCCAGCTTGCAGGCGAAATTCAGGCGCGCCGCCGGGTCTGCGGAGGGCAGGATGTAGAAGTCAACCTGGGGCATGGGGTCCTCGGCTGTGCGGGAGCGGGCCGACCGCTCCCGCGGTCGCTCACGGGGTGCTGCGATCCAGCAGGTACTGGGTCAGCAGCGGTACCGGGCGGCCGGTGGCGCCCTTCTCCTTGCCGCCGCTGATCCAGGCGGTGCCGGCGATGTCCAGGTGCGCCCAGTGGTAGTTCTTGGCGAAGCGCGAGAGGAAGCAGGCGGCGGTGATGGTGCCGGCCTTGGGGCCGCCGATGTTGGCCATGTCGGCGAACGGGCTGTCGAGCTGCTCCTGGTAGTCGTCGAACAGCGGCAGCTGCCAGGCACGGTCGGCGGCATGTTCGCCAGCCTTGAGGAGCTGGCGGATCAGTCCGTCGTGGTTGCCCATCAGGCCTGAGGTCTGGCTGCCGAGGGCGGTGATGCAGGCGCCGGTGAGGGTGGCGACGTCGATCACCGTCTGCGGCTTGAAGCGTTCGGCGTAGGTGAGGGTGTCGCACAGCACCAGGCGGCCTTCGGCGTCGGTGTTGAGGATCTCCACGGTCTGCCCGCTCATGCTGGTGACGATGTCGCCGGGGCGGGTGGCGCCGCCGCTGGGCATGTTCTCGGCGCAGGCCAGGAGGCCCACGACGTTGATCGGCAGGGCCAGTTCGAGCAGGGCGCGGAAGGTGCCGAGCACGCTGGCGGCGCCGCACATGTCGTACTTCATCTCGTCCATGCTCGCGCCGGGCTTGAGGCTGATGCCGCCGGTGTCGAAGGTGATGCCCTTGCCGACCAGCACGAAGGGCTGCTCGTCCTTCTTGCCGCCCTGGTAGTTGAGCACAACCAGCCGCGGCGGCTGGTCGCTGCCCTGGGCGACGGCGAGGAAGGCGCCCATGCCGAGTTCCTTGAGCTTCTTCTCGTCGAGGACCTCGACCTTCAGCGCGTCGTGCGCCTTGGCCAGCGCCTTGGCCTCGTCGGCCAGGTGGCTAGGGTGGCAGAGGTTCGGCGGCAGGTTGCCGAGGTCGCGGGTCAGGGCCATGCCGCTGGCGATCGCCCGGGCATGGCCGGCGGCGCGCTCCACGTCGGCCTGGCTGGCCTTGTCGCAGACCAGTATGAGCTTCTTCAGGGTCGGGGGCGTGGCCTTCTCGCTCTTGAAACGGTGGAACACATAGGTGGCGTCGAGCAGCGTCTCGGCCAGCAGGCGGGCCTTGCCGTAGGCGTCGCGCCCCTTGACGTGGAGTTCGCCCAGGGTCAGGGCGGCATCGCTGCCGCCCAGGCCCTTCAGCACGCCCTGGGCGGCGGCGACGATCTTGCGGAACTGGCGGTCGCTCAGCTCGTTCTCCTTGCCGGCGCCGATCAGCAGCACGCGCTCTGCCTTGAGGTTCGGCAGATGATGCAGCAGCAGGGTCTGTCCGACCTTGCCGGCGAGGTCGCCGCGCTTGAGGGTGGCCGACAGGGCGCCGTCGGTGGCCTGGTCGATGGCCTTGGCGGTGGCTCCCAGTTTGCGGCCTTCGCCGACGGCGACCACCAGCGTGGCGGTTTTCAGGGTTTGCGGGCTGGCACTTTTGACAACGAGTTGCATGGCGTGATGTTCCCAAGACAAAGGGTCTGGTTTGCAGGATAATGCCGGTCTTTTTTGTGGCGCGTTGCAGGCCGCTGAGAATGCTGCGTTCGACTATCGGTGTGGGAGCCAGGTTCGGAGTCCTTTCACGTCAGGGGCACTGCACTGCTTTGCCTGGTCTTGCCCTGGCCGGCCTCGCGCGGCCTTTTCGACGGACTGTGGGGCGTTGGGTCGGCAACAAGGCGGCTAGTTTGAGCACAGCGGCTTGAGCCTGACAACCCTGGAGTGTCTGGTTTGATCATCCCTCGCTATCTTTCCCGTGAACTGCTGGTGACACTGAGCGCGGTCAGTGCCGTGCTGCTGGCGCTCATTATGAGTGGTCGCTTCATCAAATATCTGGCACAAGCCGCCCGGGGCCAGCTCGACCCGGGCGTGCTGCTGCAGATCATGCTCTACCGGATGCCCAGTTTTCTTGAGCTGATCCTGCCGCTGGGGTTGTTTCTCGGTATCCTGCTGGCCTATGGCCGGCTGTACCTCGACAGCGAGATGACCGTATTGGCCGCGACTGGCATGAGTCCGCAGCGCCTGGTCGTCTACACCCTGGTGCCGGCCATCCCGGTCGCCGCGCTGGTCGCCTGGATGAGCTTGGGGCTGGCCCCCCAGGGAGTACGCATGGTGGAGCAACTGCTCAACGAGCAGAAGGCCCTGACCGAGTTCGATACCCTGGTGCCAGGGCGCTTCCAGACCATGAAGGACGGCTCGCGGGTGACTTATGTCGAGGATCTGACCGACGATCGCACCGAGCTTTCCAGCGTGTTCATCAGCGAAAAGCGGATGTCCCGCGATGGCGGTAAGGAGCGCGGTATCGCCGTGCTGGTGGCGGAGAGCGGCAGCCAGGAGGTGCAGGCGGACGGCAGTCGTTACCTGATCCTGCAGAATGGCTATCGCTATGATGGCAATCCCGGACAGGCCGACTACCGGGTGATTCGCTACGACACCTATGGCGTGCTGCTGCCCAAGCCGGCGGTGAGCAGTGAGATCAACGAACGCGAGGCGATTCCCAGCCTCGAGTTGATCGGCAGCGAGCTGCCGCGCCATCAGGCTGAACTGCAATGGCGACTTTCCCTGCCCCTGCTGGTGTTCGTGGTCACCGTGCTGGCGGTGCCGCTGGCAAGGGTCAACCCCCGCCAGGGCCGCTTCCTCAAGCTGCTGCCGGCGATCCTTCTCTACATGGCCTATCTGGCCACGCTGATTGCTGTTCGCGGCGAGCTGGACAAGGGCAAGATTCCGATGCTGATCGGTCTCTGGTGGGTCCATGGGATCTTCCTGCTGATCGGTCTAGGGCTGCTGTTTTGGGAACCCTTGCGCCTGCAGCTGGCAAGCCGGCGCGCCGCACGGAGTTTGAGTCATGGGTAAGCTGGACAGATACATCGGCGTCAGCGTGTTTATCGCCATCCTGGCGGTGCTCGGGGTGATCGTCGGCCTGGTCCTGCTGTTTGCCTTCGTCGATGAACTGGGCGATGTCCGGGGCAATTACGATCTGGCTGCCGCGGCCTGGTACGTCGTCCTTACCGTGCCGCAGCGAGTTTATGAAATGCTGCCGATGGCGGCGCTGATTGGCTGTCTGATCGGCCTTGGCAGCCTGGCCAACAACAGTGAGCTGACGGTCATGCGCGCCGCCGGCGTGTCGCTCGGTCGTATCGTCTGGGCGGTGATGAAGCCCATGCTGGTGCTGATGCTGCTCGGCGGGTTGCTCGGCGAATACCTGGCGCCCTGGACGGAGAACAAGGCCGAGGCCCACCGCTCCCTGGCTCAGGGCGGCGGCGAGGCGCAGACCTCCAAGCACGGCCTCTGGCATCGTCAGGGTGAGGAGTTCGTGCACATCAACGCGGTGCAGCCCGGTGGTGTGCTTTATGGAGTGACTCGCTACCGTTTCGACGAGCAGCGCCACCTGCTGTCCTCCAGCTTCGCCAGGAAGGCGCAGTACCAAGGCGAGCACTGGCAGCTGGAGGATGTGACGACTACCCGTTTCCTCGAGCGCAGCACGGAGGTCGTCAAGGCTGCCAGCGAGCAATGGGACATGGTGCTGAGTCCGCAGCTGCTGGGGACCGTGGTGATGGATCCGGAAGCTCTGTCGATGACCGGGCTGTGGCACTACCTTCATTATCTGGCCGAGCAGGGGCTGAATAATGCGCGTTACTGGCTGGCCTTCTGGACCAAGGTGTTGCAGCCTCTGGTGACCGCGGCGCTGGTACTAATGGCGATTTCCTTCATCTTCGGCCCGCTGCGCTCGGTCACTCTCGGCCAGCGGCTCTTCACCGGGGTGCTGGTCGGCTTCGTCTTCCGTATGTTCCAGGATCTGCTCGGCCCCTCGAGCCAAGTGTTCGGTTTCTCGCCCCTGCTGGCGGTGGCCCTGCCGGCCGGACTCTGTGCGCTGCTGGGGCTTTACCTGTTGCGCCGGGCTGGGTAGGGGCGAGGCGGGTGCCCGCTCATGGGTGGGCGGGAGGGGGTAGATGGGTTGGTCGACGGCTACTTCTTCTTGTGGGTGTTCTTTGGCAGCCGGACCACTCGGCTGTTGGAGTACATGTCTTGCCAGGTACGCCCCTGTTTGTCCCGGAGCATCCAGAGATAGCCCAGGCCGAAGCATAGCCAGGAGGCGATGGCTATCAGGAAGCGCAGCAAGGCCTGCCACAGGTCGATGGCGGTGCCGTCGGTGTTCTGGATGCGCAGTCCCCAGACCTGCATGCCGAGCGTCTGGCCGTTGTGCGTCCAGAATTTCGCGAAAAAGCCGAACAGGCAGAAGAGCAGCAGGGTGGAGAGCAGCGGGTCACCGTCCAGCGCGCCAGCATCGGACAGCTGCCTAAGTCGCTCGCTTCCAACAACGGTCATCTGGATCAGCTTGTAGGTGAAGGTGATAACGATCAGCAGGGCGATGCAGAGTAGGAAGTCGTAGAACATCGCTGCCAGGCGGCGGAGCAGTCCCGCGGCAGGGAAGTCGCCTTGGGGCATCAGGGGGGGGGTGGGCATGACGGACTCGCGCTAAGGCAAAGACCGACATTTTACGAAAAATTGGACAAAAAAAGCTCCTGGTGTTGCCATCAGGAGCTTTCGTCAAGCCTAAGATCAGCCTAGGATCTGAACTTTGTCAGCCTGCATGCCTTTCTGGCCTTGTACCGCTTCGAAGGTGACTTTCTGGCCTTCTTTCAGGCTCTTGAAGCCGGTGCCTTCGATTGCGCGGAAGTGGACGAACAGATCCGGACCGCTTTCGGGGGTGATGAAACCAAAGCCCTTCTCGTCGTTGAACCACTTGACGGTGCCGGTTTGACGATTCGACATGTCTTATTTCCTTGAAACTGGAGTTGATGGCAGTCCCTGTGACAACAGAGATCTGGAACTGGTTGCAGAGAGTAAGAGAAGTCGAGCGGGATGTAGCGGACCCGTAGGACCTACTGCCACCAAGTCAAGATTCAACAGCGACCCACGCAAACACAGTTTAGCTACTGTACGCCAAGTCTGCGGGAAAAGCCAAGCCCCAGAGCGGAAGGTTTTTTGCAGAGGGTTTTCTAGCTGTCAAATTACAGTCATTTTCTCTGGAAAATGATGGATTTTTACGCTAGGTAATAATGTCCGTGCACCTTGGGTCGTTGTCTCTTCCTGTGGTGGCAACTGGATAAGGTTTATCGGTAGGTTGGCAATGTTCCGGCGGCAGTTAGTTGCGCCCGTGGGCAGGCCTTGCTGCGCCGATCGGTTCCGGGCTGGTTCCAGCCTCGCTGGGGCGGATCAGGGGTTACCGGCAAGTGCAGGGGGTGATGGCCGAAGCCTTTTGCGTGCTCCGGGCGGGCTAGGGTGGAGTGCCCCTCTTGCCATGACTGGTGAGTGGGCGGATCTCGATTAGGGCGGTTTGTGGTGGTTGTGAGGTCTAAGGAAGCAGGGCTTTCAAGGTGTCTTCTTGCAACCTATTGATTTTTCCTTGCATAGGCTCTTCCTGCGACTGAGCTTTACGCATCGAGATCATGCGTAAGTGCATTGATTAACAATGCTGCTTTTGTACACCTTGAAAGAAGTGAGTCTAAGAAGATATTTTTAATTCTGCTTGGCGATTTGAAAATAACGTTATCCAATAAGTATTGCCTTGACCTTGATGCCCTCAGGGTCTTTTCTTGTATTGGTTATACATTGTTACAGGCTTTCCTCGGGAGTTGGGCATGGCAGGGCTCCCGAGTGTCCCGCTCAGTGAATAGTTGAGCGGATGCAGGCATGGATGTAAAGGCATGGCATGCATTTTTATCATATGAAGTATCGGGCGGTCATGCGCTTTCGCTCAAACACAGGCCATGGGGTTGCCATCCTGGCCCTTATTTTTATGCTGGATGGCAGGTGCTGAAGCAAGGATGAGTGATCGGTGATCATCTTGTCCGCCAAGGGCATGTGGCGTGTCGTTGGCGATACAAGTATTGGTCTTGGTTATGCCTTTCATCATTTGAGAGGGTGGTCGGACGGGTGCTTTTGATCGATCCCATTTTATTATGACTGCCAGAGGGCTGATGTCGGGCCGGCAGGCTCCGCATCGCAGGATTTTCGAGTTCCTTCTCGTGTAGGAGGGCATTCCATGACAGTTTTTAGTGTAAAACCCGTGAAATTGATTTTCACAATGGCCATGCTTTTATCGGCTTCCTTGTCTATGGCTGAGAGTGACGACGGGTCGGTCGCTGACTCGACAGCGCTGGAGGATATAGTTATTTACTCGCAAATGCCTGAAGTTCGGGACTATAGGTATGGAATGCGCTTGGATATTGCCAAGGTGATAGCCATGGAATACTTCCCTCCTGAGCCGGATTTTTGCGGGGTCATTCCGGCACAAATGACTTATGAGGATTCTATGGGAGATCTCAAGGCCATTCGTTATCTATATCCGGAAACGGCGGGGTGTAGTGAAAATTAGAAAATGGACTGGAAAATTGTAAAGCTTGTAAAGCGACTTCGCAGCGTACGGCAAGGCAAGCGAGACGGCTCATCATAAGTGCTCGAACGAAATTTCCCCGGATTTTCTGCTGTCCCGAACCAGGCCAACCCCTGTATTTCAGAGGCTTGCACGGGCAATGCAGGGGAAAAATATCGGATTATTTTTCTTCGAGCACTTAAGAGCGGTATTCTGGGCATGCTTTTGCGTAGTCTTGCCGGGGGTGACTGTTCATGTGAGATCGCCTGGGGCCTTGTTTGGCTATGACATGACGATCTCTCCTCCAGGATGTGGGAATATGCTGATTGAGATAGAGGGCTTGAGTCCAATGGCACTTTGGGCGCGTCGCGTGGTCACAATGGCAACTACCTGAATACCCTGTATGAGTTGTAACGCCAGGAAGGGCAACTGATGACCATCAATTCGATTCTTTCTCTTGTGCTCGTATGCTGCGGTCTGTTCGCGGCCGGTTTGTGTCTGGGAAGCTGGATGCGTCCCTCCCCAAAGTCGGAAACGGATCTGGAGGATCCAGTGGACGATGTTGGTCTGTTCTGTGGATGGGATGGGCTTTCGGTCGTTGAACGGAAGAAGCGGCTGGCGCTGTATCAGCGGCGTGTACGGGCGCGAATCGCCGAGCAGGAACGAGCCTGGCTCCAGGCCCGATTGAGGGAGTGTGCAAAGGGATAGGGGGTTGCAGGCAATAAAAATCGGCTCTGGCGAATCTCCCGAGCAGGCAGCCTGAAGCGCCGCACCCTTATCCTTGCGAAGGTCGGCGATGGTCTTGAAATCCGGAGTCCGGCGCCTGGGCAGCCACATGACTTCGGCATTACGCTGGCCTTCAGCCTTCAGCCTTCAGGCGGGGGCGAATATGCTGGAAATGGCCACGCAGACTGATAGAGCTTGGGCAGGTCGGCCGGATCGTAGTTCGGGCGCTCGGTTTTGGTCCGGTCGGGCCTTGGTAAAGCCGAGCTGCTGCAGATCCATGCGGGCCAAGGTAATGACCTGCGCTAGAGATGGTCTTTGGGGATCGGCTCATCGAGGCTGGCCGGGAACAGGCTGCCTGCTCGGGAGATTCGTCACGGATGTAACCCGTGAATGACAATGCCCGTGTCTTTCGATACGGGCATTGTCTTCATCCACTCGGCGGACTGCCTGGTTTTCACGTAGGCTGCTGACGATGTGGGCTTCTTGCGTATGTTTCTAGAGTTAGAGCCAGAAACTAGGGTATGGTCGGAGCGACTGGATTCGAACCAGCGACCTTCTCGTCCCGAACGAGACGCGCTACCAAGCTGCGCTACGCTCCGAAGATGGCGCGCATTCTACAGAAAAAGTTTTCCTGCACAAGGGGTTAGATGAAAAATTTTACGAAACGCGGCCCAAGAAGGGTAAGTGCTCAACCCCGTCACCTTTCCCCCGATCATTCCAGCCAGCACTCTCTGCGCCACTCCAGTTCAGTAGGGAGACTGAACCGCCCCGGAAATCCCGGGGGCTCTTTTGTGTGAGTAACCGTTATGACGGACTCGTTGAGTTGCTCATAAGCCTTCGCAAATAGCCATCAAGGTGCTGCTGTTGGCCCGCTGTCGGGGGAGGCGTCCATATAAGGCCCTAGTCAATTTCGGCGCTCGAGGCTCCGATACTGCGTTGCCCCCTCCTCGCTATAGCCCTACTATAAATCATCGTGGCGCCCTGCTCGAAGCCTGGGTCATTCGAACGTGAGTTATTAATCCAGCACTTAAATTCACGCCATGGCATAGCGTGCCGCAGGATGTCGGAAATAGGCTGACCTTGTCGGGCAAGGCGCCGAGCGTGTTCATGAAGGCCATCGCCTTGTCCAGCAGGCTGGCCTTGTCATGGCTGATCGGGCCGCTGTACAGCGCCGTATTGAAATTCCGGTTCAGGTATTCGTCGGGATTGGACTCGGGCGCATAGGGGGCAGGAACACCAGTTCGATTTTGTCCTGCTTGTCGCTGAGCCACTCAGTGACCATCTTGGCGTGGTGGACGCGCAGGTTATCGACCACCAGGAAGATCTTCTGTGGTGCCCCTTCAACGAGGCGGCCCAGGAAGTCAATGAAATGGGGCGCATTGACGCGGCCTTCGACGATTTGAAATGCCACTTCTCCACGGGGCGAAATGGCGGAGATCATGGACAGCTTGTGCCAACGGGTAGGCGTCGCCAGCACCGGCGTCTGGCCCCTGGGGGCGTAGCCGCGTATCCAGTTCGCATCCTCCTTGACTGCGGTTTCGTCCCCCCAGTGAATCACCGCCCCTTCGGCGTCGGCGCGCGCCTTGACTTGGGGGTAGGTCTGGTCCAGCCAGCGCTCGATGTCCTCCGGCCGCTGCTCCTGCGCCCGCTTCACGGGACGCTGAGGCGTGAACCCCCAGCGCTTGAGATACTTGCCGATCAACCGGTCCTGCAACTCGATCCCGAGGCGTTCCCAGGTCAGCGCCTTGATGGCCGGGCGCGTCCACAGGGCAAACGGCAACTGCAGTTGCTGCGGGGTTTGCTCGACGATTTGCTCGCGCAGCCACTGCTCGTCGGCCGGCGTCAGCTTGCGGCAGGCGCCCACCGGGCGACCCCGACGCTTTTCCTCCAGGGCTTGCGCGCCCTCGCGTTTGGCACGGGTCAGCCAAGTCTTGATGGTGGTCGGATGCACACCGGTGACCGAGGCCAGCTCCTCGACTTTCATGCCGGACTGCTGGCGCAGGCGAATGACTATCTGGCGAAGCATCTTGCGACCGTCTGCGGTCAGTTTGCGAGCGTCGATCTTTTCCATGCCTGAAGTCTAACTAGAAGTCTATTTAAAGGCCACCTTGTAACCAATCAACCGCACAGGCTATTAGCTTGCAACAAGCAGCAGTTCGACGTCGTTTAACGCGGATGTCAACAACGTCCGTCAAGTGTGGTGGCTTGCTCCATTTTCTACTTTGGCCAGCAATTGCGGGGTGTTTAGATTGGCCAGCCGGGGATCCGCTGGAGGGCATTGCAGGACTGTGGCCCCGTGCGTTAGAAAGACCCGGCGCGGACTGCGCTCGCCGTCCTGCCAGGCTCTTTCAAGGGCTGGTTCCAGGCTTTTGGGCAGCAGGCAGAACAGAGGCTCCCACTGTTCGCCCTGGCGTAGTAGCAGTGGCTGATCAGGCTGGCCGGCGGCATTTTGGCGCATGGTGTACAGCAGCGCGGCATCGAGCAGTGGGGCATCGCAGGGTAGCACCAGCAGCCAGGCGTGCCGGGCAGCCGCTAGTCCGGCTCGGATGCCGGCCAGAGGTCCGGGAAAATCCTGGCTGTCGTCATGCACCAGGCGGTCGGCATAGGCGGCATAGCGTTCGGTATTGCGATTGCAGGAAACGATTAGGTCGTCGGTGAGCGGCCGGGCCAGCGCATGCAGGTGGGCGATCAACGGCTTGCCGCGCCATTCCAGCAGTCCCTTGTCGCGGCCGCCCATGCGTTGTCCGCGACCGCCGGCCAGCACTAGCACAGAGCAGGGGGGCAGGGCAGTGGGGGAGGTCATCGGATGGCTCCAGCGGTGGCTTGTGGTATAACTCCAGCCCGACTTCTCCACAACACTGGAAGGCAGCATGAGTCACAAGGTTGAGGCGGCCTTTGTGCCGTTGAACATCGCAGTATTGACCGTCAGCGATACCCGCACCCTGGGAACCGATACTTCTGGTCAACTGCTCGTCGAGCGCCTGAGCGCAGCTGGACACAAGCTGGCGGCGCGGCTGCTGCTCAAGGACGACTTGTACCATATCCGTGCTGTGGTCGCTGCCTGGATCGCCGACAAGGACGTACAGGCTGTTCTGATCACTGGTGGAACCGGTTTCACTGGCCGCGACAGCACCCCTGAAGCCGTAGCTTGCCTGTTCGACAAGCAGGTTGACGGCTTCGGCGAGTTGTTCCGGCACATCTCCATAGCCGAGATCGGTACCTCCACCGTGCAGTCCCGCGCGCTGGCCGGTCTGGCCAATGGCACCCTGGTCTGCTGCCTGCCGGGCTCGACCGGTGCTTGCGCCACTGCCTGGGACGGTATCCTTGCCCAGCAGTTGGATGCCCGTCATCGGCCATGTAGTTTCGTGCCCCACTTAAAACCGGTGCCGCTCTGCGAGACTCGCGGGTAGGTTGATGAAAAAATCCGCACTGATGTCCGTCGAGGCGGCTCTCGAATGCCTGCTGCAATTGGCCGAGAGGGCGCCGATCGGCGAGACCGAACGGGTTGCTTTGGATGACGCCGAAGGGCGCGTGCTGGCCGAGTCCCTGATCTCTCCCCTGGATTTGCCGCCCTGGCCGAACAGCGCCATGGACGGTTACGCCCTGTATCTGGCTGACTGGACTGGCGAGCCGCTGACGATCAGTCAGACGATCTTCGCCGGGCAGGCCCCGGAGCCCCTGCAGCCCGGGACCTGTGCGCGCATCTTCACCGGAGCGCCGGTGCCGGAGGGGGCGGACTGCGTCGAGCTGCAGGAAAACACCGAGCTGCTTGAGGGTGGGCGGGTACGTTTCGCCCAGGCCTTGCGCCCGCGGCAGAACATCCGCGAGCAGGGCCAAGAGACCCGTCGTGGCGAAACCGTGCTTGCCGCCGGCACCCGTCTGGGACCTGCGCAGCTGGGGCTGGCCGCATCCCTGGGGACTGCCGGGCTGTTGGTGCGGCGGCGTCCGCGGGTGGCGCTGCTGTCCACCGGGGACGAGCTGGTCGAGCCTGGGCGGCCGCTGGGACCGGGGCAGATCTACAACAGTAATCGTACCCTGTTGCACAGCTGGCTGAAGCACCTGGGCTGTAGCGTGCTGGATGCTGGCATCCTGCCTGACAGTCTGCAGCTGACTCGCGCCCGTCTTGGCGAGCTGGGAGCCGTCGATCTGATCCTCTCGACAGGCGGGGTGTCGGTCGGTGAGGCGGACTTCCTCGGTCAGATCCTGCGCGAGGAGGGCGAGCTGGCCTTGTGGAAATTGGCGATTAAGCCGGGTAAGCCACTGACCGTCGGCCGTTACCGGGGCGTTCCAGTGGTCGGCCTGCCGGGCAATCCGGCATCCTCGCTGGTCACCTTCGCCCTGTTGGCTCGGCCCTATCTGCTGCGTCGTCTTGGTGTGCAGGCAGTAACGCCGCTGACTTTCCCGGTGCCGGCTGGTTTCGTCTGGAGCAAACCCGGCAAGCGCCGCGAGTATCTGCGTGCGCGCCTGGAGGATGGGCGGGCCGTGCTCTATCCGAACCAGAGCCCTGGCGTCCTGCTCAGTGCCGCCTGGGCCAACGGGCTGGTCGAGATACTCGAGAACACGACCCTGGCCGAGGGCGATCCGGTGCGCTTCATTCCACTGAGTGAAGTACTGGGCTGACGGTTCGTGCTGGCAGGCACTGGCCATCCTCCTGTCGTCCATACTTGGCTAGAACGTTTTCCGAGGTGAACGATGGGTGAGTACAAGGCATGGCTGGTGCTGCATGGCCGGCAGGCGACGAACGAAGAGCTGCGCGCCGCTATTCTTGCACAGCGCAAGGCGGGCTGGGAAATTGCCGTGCGCCTGACCTGGGAGGCCGGCGATGCCCGCCGGTTTGTCGAGGAGGGGCTGGCGGCAGGCTATCAGACACTCATCGCCGGCGGCGGCGACGGCACCTTGCGTGAAGTGGCGGAAGCCATGGTCCTGGCCGGCAGCGATGCCAGTCTGGCAATCCTGCCGCTGGGCACGGCCAACGACTTCGCCCGCGCGGCGGGCGTGCCTTTGTCGCCAGCAGAGGCCTTGGCCCTGCTGGCGGTTGCACCCACTCCAGTGGATCTCGGCGAGGTGAATGGCCAGTTGTTTCTCAACATGGCCACCGGCGGCTTCGGCTCGAAGGTCACTGCCCATACTTCCGAGGAGTTGAAGAAGGCCCTCGGCGGGGCGGCCTACCTTCTTACCGGGCTGACCCGCTTCTCCGAACTGCGCGCCTCCTTCGGGCGTTTCCATGGACCGGATTTCCGTTGGGAGGGCGATTTTCTCGCGCTGGGCATCGGCAACGGGCGCCAGGCCGGGGGCGGCAATCTGCTCTGCCCTGAGGCGCTGGTGGACGATGGTCTGCTCGATCTCTGCATCGTGCCGGCGCCAGAGGATGCCGGAAGTCCACTCAGCACCTTGGGTGCGTTGATTTCCCTGCGTATTCTCGGTGCGGAGACCATCTCCATCAGTGCGCGCCTGCCGTGGATTGAGGTCGAGGCGCCAGAAGGCCTGGACCTGAACCTGGACGGCGAGCCGGCAAACAGCCAGGCTTTGCATTTTACCACCCGGGTGGCCGCACTGCGGATACATCTGCCGCCTGACTCACCGGTGCTGCGCGGCAATGCCGGGCCGGCAGTTGCAGCGTGACCCCTACTGATCGTCGAAATAGCGCTCGTGCCACTCGACCAAGGGTTGCGGAGCGTTGAGCTTGTTCCCGTAGATCACTGAGTAGGACAGTACATTCTGTACGTACTGACGGGTTTCGTCGAAGGGGATGCTTTCCACCCAGACATCGAAGGCCAGATGATTGGCGCCGCGCAGCCACTGGCGCACGCGCCCGGGGCCGGCGTTGTAGGCAGCGGAGGCGAGCACCCGGTTGCCGCCAAACTGGGCGTGCACCTGGCTCAGGTAGGCGGCGCCGAGCTGGATGTTGGTGTCCGGGTCGTAGACCTGGCGCGGCGAACTCAGCGGGATGCCGAACTTGTGTGCGGTTTCCCGGGCGGTGGCCGGCATCAGCTGCATCAGGCCACCGGCACCGGCGCCGGAGCGTGCATCGTTCATGAAGGCGCTTTCCTGGCGGGTGATGGCGAACACCCAGCTCGAATGCAGGCCGCGACTCCTGGCGGCGCGGGTCAGGCTGCCCTGGTAGGCCATCGGGAAGCGGATGTCCAGATCGTCCCAATACTGTGCCTGGCTGATGGTGCGGATGGCCGGGAAATACCACTCCATGTCATAGGCCAGCTTGGCCTGGGCGACCATTTCCTCTCGGCTGAACAGCCGGCTGACGTGATACCACTCGCGGCGCGCGTCGACGATCTGCCCGCGTGCGTAGAACTCCAAGGCCCGGCGGATGCCTGCGGTGTTGCGTACCTTCTGCATCACCCGGGGATCCAGTGCTATTGGCTTGTGGTTCAGTTGGTAGGGCACCTGGATGCGATCGGCGGCGAGAAAGCCGTAGAAATCCCGTTCGCGGGCGACTGGCTGGTAGAGGCCGGTCGGCTGCTGACTCTGCGGTTGGGCCAGTTGCAGGCTGCGTGCCTGCCAGTAGCGCCAGCGGTTGCTGCTGGCGAGCTCCTGCGGCATCTGGCGGGTCAGGCGGTAGGCCTCGTCCCAACGACCCAGGCGCAGCAGCAGGCGGGTGCGCCATTCGGCCACGGTCTTGTCGCGCAGTTCCGGATCGTATTCGGCCATCACCGCGAGGGCCCGGCTGTCGAAGCGCTTGGCCAGGGTCAGGCCGATTTCTCGAGCGATCGCCACTTTCTCCTCGCTGGAGAACCGCATGCGCCGGGCGTAGCCGTCGAGCAGGGTCAAAGCCTTGTCCGGCTCCTGGCGGGCCAGACGGCGCAGGCCGAGTCCGACCACGTCGGCCATTCGCTCGCTGGCCGGCGCGAAGCGTGAGCCCTGGCTCAGCAGCAGTTGCGGCTTCTGCGCCACCTCCACCATCAGCAGGCCCTCGCGCTCGAGGCTGGGGGTGCTCTTCGCCAGATACGTAGCCAGACCGTAGTTACGCGCGTCGGCAGCCAGCCGGAGGCGCTGCCAACGCTTCCGATCGGTCAGTTGACCGTCGGCGGCCCAGCGCTCGAACAGCGCATCGCAGGTCTTGGGTTGCGACTTGCCAACCAGCCAGAGCTGCTCGGCGCTGGCATGGCCTTCGGCCTTGTGGCCGTGAGCGAGCTGGTACTGACCGTACAGGCAGTCGAGCTCGGTGAAATCCAGGGCTGGGTCGTAATAGTTGACGAAAGTCCGCCAATCGCTGCGTTCCGCCAGCCAGCGCAGCCAGCGCAGCTTCATCCAGCCGATCTGCGGCAGGTCGCCATGTTCAGCGAGGAATTTCTCGATTTCTCTGTTGTTGGCGCTCTTCAGCCGGGCAGTCAGCTCATCGTAGGCCAGGTGGGGCTCAAGCGGATAGTCGCGCAGGGCCTGGCGGTTGCGCAGGTAGGGGCCGGCATCGCCCTTGGCCAGCGCCCGCTTGGCCTGGTCGTAGAGGATGCGCTGCTCGCCGAGCGATGTCGCCTCGGCGTCCGGAGTGGTCAGGGGGATCAGGGAGAGGCAGAAAAACAGGCTGAGGAATCGACTGCGCATGAGTCTTCTCGGGGAAGGAGTGGCGATGGAGCTTCGGAGCTAATGGGAACTCTTGTTTAGTTTAGCTGTAGCGCCCTGTGCATTGACAGCATACAAGGGGGGGCGAGCGCATGGCCGGCGCCCGGGCCTGATAGAATGCGCGCCGATTTTCCTCGAGACCTTGCCCATGACTCTGCTCAAGTTCACCGACGTTTCCCTCGCCTATGGCGCCATGCCGTTGCTCGACCAGGTGTCCTGGCAGATCGCCCGGGGCGAGCGCGTCTGCATCATCGGCCGCAACGGCACCGGCAAATCCAGCATGCTGCGCCTGGTCAAAGGCGGGCAGGGTGCCGACGACGGCGAGATCTGGCGCGCGCCGGGGCTGAAGATCGGCGAGCTGCCGCAGGAGCTGCCGCGTGCCGACGAACGGTCGGTTTTCGACGTGGTCGCCGAGGGCCTGGCCGGTGTCGGCGAGTTGCTCGCCCAGTATCATCACCTCAGCCAGAACATCCACAGCGATGCCGACCTTGACCAGCTCATGCATGTCCAGCAGGCGCTGGAAGCGAAGGACGGCTGGCGCCTGCAGCAGCTGGTCGAGAGCACCCTGAGCCGCCTGCAGCTGCCGGCCGACAAAACCCTGGCCGAACTGTCCGGCGGCTGGCGTCGTCGCGTGCTGCTGGCCCAGGCCCTGGTTTCCGAGCCCGACCTGCTGCTCCTCGACGAGCCGACCAACCACCTCGACATCGGCGCCATCGCCTGGCTGGAAGAGGCGCTCGCCGGCTTCAACGGTGCCGTGCTGTTCATCACCCACGACCGCGCCTTCCTGCAGAACCTGGCGACGCGCATCCTCGAGCTGGATCGCGGCCACCTGATCGACTGGAACGGCGACTACGCCAGCTTCCTGGTGCACAAGGAGCAGCAGCTGGCCGCCGAGGAGACTGCCAATGCGCTGTTCGACAAGCGCCTGGCTCAGGAGGAGGTGTGGATCCGCCAGGGCATCAAGGCTCGCCGCACCCGCAACGAAGGCCGCGTGCGCGCGCTCAAGGCGATGCGCAACGAGCACGCCGAGCGTCGCGAGCGCCAGGGCAAGGCCAGCTTCCAGGTGGAGGCGGCGGAAAAATCCGGCAAGCAGGTAATTGTCGCCGAACATGTCGGCTTCACCCATCCCGGTGGTGAACCGCTGATCCGCAATTTCTCCATGGTCCTGCAGCGCGGCGACCGCATCGGCCTGCTCGGTGCCAACGGCAGCGGCAAGACCACCCTGCTCAAGCTCCTGCTTGGCGAACTGCAGCCGACCAGCGGGCGCATCGAAATCGGCACCAAGCTGGGAGTGGCCTATTTCGACCAGTTGCGTCACCAGTTGGAGCCGGAAAAGACGGTGATCGACAACCTCGCCGAAGGCCGCGAGTTCATTACCATCAACGGCCAGAACCGCCACGTGCTGAGCTATCTCGGCGATTTCCTGTTCAGCCCGCAGCGCGCCCGTACCCCGGTCAAGGCGCTGTCCGGCGGGGAGCGCGCGCGCCTGCTGCTGGCCAAGCTGTTCAGCAAGCCGGCTAACCTGCTGGTGCTCGACGAACCGACCAACGACCTCGACGTGGAAACCCTGGAGCTGCTGGAAGAAGTGCTGCTGGACTTCCCCGGCACCGTGCTGATGGTCAGCCACGACCGCGCCTTCCTCGACAACGTGGTGACCAGCACCCTGGTGTTCGAGGGCAACGGCATGGTTCGCGAATACGTCGGCGGTTACCAGGACTGGCTACGCCAGGGCGGCTCGCCGCGCCTCTTGGGCGTCGGCGAACGCCCGAGCCGGGACGAGGCGCTGAAACAGGAGGCACCGGCTGCCGCTGTGGCGGAAGCTGCCAGCCCGTCGACCGTCGTCAAGAAAAAGCTGAGCTATAAACTGCAGCGCGAGCTGGAGGCGATCCCCGCCCAGATCGACGCAGTGGAGGCGGAGCTGGCCGAGCTGCAGGGGAGCATCGCTGATCCGGTTTTCTACCAGCAGCCGGCAGAGCAGGCCGGCGCCGTCCTGGCCCGCCTGGAAAGCCTGCAGCAGGAGCTGGACCGCCTGCTGGAGCGCTGGGCGGAGCTGGAAGAAGGTTGACCGGCTCGCCGAACCGGGCGCCGCGGTTTTTCTCTCAGCGATCTGCCGGAAGGCATGCATGGCAATCGAATACTGCATCACCCTGGATGACTGGCACGCCTTCAGCTATCGCATCGAGTAGGAGCGTGGCTACGACTGCGCGCGGACCGAGGTCGCGCCTGGCTGGGCGTGTCTGGAATACCAGCAGTGCAGCAATTGCCCGCTGACCTGGAATAGCACAGCTACTGCCCGGCGGCGCTTGACCTGCAGGAAGTGATCGAAGACTTCCAGGGCCTGCCAGCGTTCCAGAAGGCCCAGGTCCGGGTGGGCATGCCGGAGCGGGAATACCGCAAGCAGATCAGCCTGGAGGAGGGCGTGCGCTCGCTACTCGGGGTGATCATGGCCACCAGTGCCTGTCCCCGGCTGGCCCGCCTGCGGCCGATGGAGCAGCAGCATCCGCCGTTCGCCAGCCAGCAGGAGTTTGCCCTGCGCGCGGTCTCCCTCTATCTGGCGTGGCAGTATTTCAACTTCCGGGAAAGGCGCCATGCCGACTGGGAGCTGAAGGGCGCCTGTTCCAGCAGCTGCGGTTGGTCAACCAGGCCTTCTGGCAGCGCAGCCATGGCACCTGTGGTAGCGACTCGAATCTCAAGGCCTTCCTGACCTTCTTCTCCATGGTGTCCAGCATGAGCTATTCCCTGGAGACCCAGCTCGCGAAGATCCGCCCGCTGGTGGTGAGCGCCGGCGAGAACTGAGCGCGCCTCCTCACCCGCAAGGAGGGGCAGCGTCCCCCTTATTCGGGCTTCTTCAGCCGCACTGCCAGCACGTCACAAGGCGCTCCATGCAGGAGGTCGTTGGCGGTGGAGCCGAGCAGCAAGGCGAGGCCGTGGCGGCCATGACTGCCGACCACGATCAGGTCGCATCCCTTCTCCCTCGCCAGTTGGTGGATCTCCTGGCGCGGCTGGCCGAAGAGGATATGCCGTTGCTCGGGCAGCAACTCGGGGTACTGGCTGGCGAAGGCTGCGACCCGCTCGCGTGCCTGGTCGATCTGCTGCTGTTGCAGCGTCGACAGGTCCATCGGCACGTCCCCGCCGAAAGCCATGGCCATCGGCTCGACGATATGCACCAGCGACAGCTGGGCCCGGAAACAGTTGGCCAGGTCAATGGCTTGACGGATGACCGGATGGCATTCGTCGGTGAGATCGACGGCGGTCATGATGTGTTGGTAAGGCATGGTCGTGTCCTGTGCGGTGAGCCTGCAACAAGTATGACCTGCCCTCGTGAACAGAAAAGTCTCCGGCGGAACTAATGCGCAGTTCCTTGAACCATGACAAGGCAGCGTGGGGGGATCAGCCAGGACAATCGCATGAACGACTTTCCCATTCATGGGAGAGGGGCCGGGAGAGAGGGCAAATGAGCAGCAATGGCCTGTTTTTCCTCTCCCCAGCCTGCTCGCGGGAGAGGGAGTGAACGGCTGCACCTGTCCCTTCATGCGATTGCCCTGGGGGACCAACTGGGCGCCAGTAGTATCTGTATTGTTATGAATTTTCACTATTAGCCATTTGTCCCTATAATTTCATGGCCACTGATGGTGAAAAGTGTTTTTTGAAATGTCAGTGCTTCATTGTTGTTAACCAGGCCCATTAATAGACTGACAAAGATGATTGTGGAGGCCACGAAAACCGGGTCCATGACAAATTTATTTTTGGGCCGTGTTAATGGCTAAGGTATTTTGGGGCTGGGTTAATAATTAATCTACATAAAAACACTGCAATGTTTGCCGGAAACCATCCAGAAGCAATGTTTCGCGCGCCGCCCCTTGCCCAAGGGGGCGGACGGATGCTGAATACACCCATGGCTCGCCGTCGAGGATTTCCCGCCGGAAAAGGCCCGATGGTCAGTCCGGGCAGCCGGAGCTGCGACAGGCTCCCGCAACTATCCTGAAACCAGCACTGGGCCAAGCTGTCCGCAAGACATTCGGCGGCGGCTCGCAGGCTTCATGGTCGGCCCGACGCGGCCGATTAATCAGTCGATGATTTACGAAGGGAAAGCCATCCGGGTCCAGGCCCTGGGGGATGGCATTGTCGAGATGCAGTTCGACCTCGAGGGCGACTCCGTCAATAAATT